>JAZRHF010000088.1:0-23905 GCA_045644565.1 Clostridia bacterium
ATACAAAGTGGATTGAAGGTATGCGCCTTTCGGACAGACCCGGGATACTCTGTGCAGATCATCCTCCGGTGTATGAATTTATTGAAAAGTGCGTTAAAACCTTAAGAGAGTGCTTTTCCTCGGACAGAATACATATAGGAATGGACGAAGCCTTTGAGATTGGCAGAGGTAAATATCTCGACCGCTTCGGCATCAAGGACAGAAAGGAAATTATAACCGAGCATCTTATAAAGGTTGACGAAATATGTAAAAAATACGGCTATAAGCCTATGATGTGGTCGGATATGTATTTCCGCTATCCGGGACTGGTGGGTGACTTTCACAGAGAAAGCACCGTTGCACCTGAAATTGCAGAAAGAATTCCCGATGTTGATATGGTATACTGGGACTATTACAACACGGAAAAGGACTTTTATTCGGACATTATGAAAAAGCACGAAGCGCTTGATAAAACCACCTGCTTTGCGGGCGGAATATGGACGTGGAACGGCTTTTTGCCCATCGGAATATATACGGAAAAATCCACGGAAAGTGCGCTTAAGGCGGCAATAGAACGAAAAATTGACACCTGCTTTGCAACGCTCTGGTCAAATGACGGATGCGAGACAAGCCACTTTATGGCAATGGGGCTTATGGCATATTATTCTGAATATTGTTACAGAGGGGAAGATGTGACAAGGGAAGAAGTTTACGATATGGGTAAATTTGTATCCGGCTTCCCGAGAGAGTTTTACGATGCCTGCTCCGATTTTCATATTGCAAGGGATGTATCAAATGACACCTTTATGCTTGATACCTATCCTGTCGGTAAAAAGCTTGTGTGGGCTGACATTCTTCACGGCATCCACGGAACGGAAACCGAGGCATCAAGCTATATGGAAAAAATGAAAAACGCCAAAGAACTTATGGACTCTCTGGCGGCAGATGGGGACAGAAACGAAGAATATTACATTTATGCTTCGCTGCTTTTTGAAATTGCGGGAATAAAGTGTGATATATTTTCTAAAATTAAAAATCACTACGATGAAGGGGACAGGGCATATTTTGAAGCACTTTCCGAAAGCGTTATCCCTCATCTTTATGAGCTTTATGAAAAGCTTTCGGATATCCACGAAACTATGTGGCTTTCAACCTATAAGCCCCACGGACTTGAGGTAATCCAGATGCGCTATGCCGCAACGTTAAAGAGACTTGAATACACGAAAAAAGTGCTTGAAATTTACGCCCTCGGAGAAAGCGACAAAATAGAAGAGCTTGAAAATAACCCCATCTACGGAAAAGGCTTCGGAAAAGGCTTTATGAATGTATTTACACCTTGCTGGTAAAATCAAAGAGCAGAATGAAAATTCTGCTCTTTTTTCTTGCATAATCCATAAAAATAGTGTATAATATCATTATAGACCATAAAAGAAATTTATGAGGTGATGTTATGCCCGAAGAAATGGACTATGTCTATGAGGTGTATAAGGAAAAAAGTTTTTCGACTGCGGCTAAAAAACTTTTTGTAACCCAGCCTGCGCTTTCCTCGGCAATTAAAAAGGCAGAGGAGAAAATAGGTGCGGTTTTATTTGACAGAAGTACCGTTCCCGTTCAGCTTACAGATGCAGGGAAGGTTTACATTCAGGCGATAGAGCAGATAAAATCCATAAAAGAAGATATGATGGAAACAATTAAGGACGTATCGGAGATTAAAACCGGTCGCATAAAGGTAAGCGGAGAAAACTTTGTATCTGCATTCATAATGCCGGAAATATTAAAGGAGTACAATAAAAAGTATCCAGGTATTTCCGTTGAACTTATAGAGTCCAATATGCACGATTTACAGGCACAGCTTTTGGAGTCTAAAATAGACCTTCTTATAGACTATGAATTTGACCCTGAACTTTACACATCATTTCCTCTTTTGGAGGACAAGCTTCTTCTGGCGGTTCCCAGTAACCTGGAAATCAACTCGAAACTTAAAAAATACCGTATGACAGACCGGGAAGTTGCGGACAGGAGAAACCTCGATATGGATGTTCCGGATGTTGATATAAGCGAGTTTTCAGAGCTTGATTTTATAATGCTCAAAAAGGGAAACGATATGAACCACAGAGTGTCAACTCTTTGTGACGAAGCAGGAATTTCACCCCGTACAGTGCTTTATACAGACCAGCTTATAACAGCCTACAATATGGCACGAAG
Source organism: Clostridia bacterium (assembly GCA_045644565.1). Classification (GTDB taxonomy): domain Bacteria; phylum Bacillota; class Clostridia; order CAKSNL01; family HGM11501; genus HGM11501. Next base: position 2,185 of record JAZRHF010000088.1, read on the forward strand.
CGGAATGGGTGCCGCCTTTATAACGGATACTTTAGTACGTTCCGTAATTGAGCCGTCAAAATGCGTGTTCTATAAGATTGCAGGTGACAGTGCAAAGAGAACCCTCTGTATAGGCTATAAAAAGAACCGCTATCAGTCAAATGCCGTAAGGGCGTTCATAGATACGGCAAGAGAGGTTTATGAGAAAAAATAAAAAGAGTGCACAGGCACTCTTTTTATGGAATTAATTTTCTGATTCACCGGAAGGAATCTCTTCACCGTTTCCTGAAATTTCCAATTCTTCTCCGGAAAGATACTCGGGAGATATGTTTTTGGAATAAAATTCTTCAAGGTTTGCATAGGTTGTCGTGCTTTCTGTTACTTCCCCTGATTCTGAAGTTTTTTTGGAATAGAATAATACCTTGCCGGAGTCTGAAAGTGTTTTTCTGAAAGCTAAAATTTCTCCTGATTCGGAATTGATCTTCACCATTTGAGTTACATCGCCTGAAACGCCGCTTACGATATATTGATATTCAGTATTGAGAAGCAGGAAGGCCACGAAATAAGAGTTTGTTTCCGGAATAAAATCCTGCTGTGTCTGAATTGCAGTGTTAGAATTTTCGGAGTTTGTATACAATGCATCCTGAACGGCAATGGAAAAAGCATCATCAAGAGAATATATGAGTTCCTCTTTTTCTTCGTTGTCGGGGAATAGTGTGGGGTCTGATGCTTCATCGGCATCATAGAGCATAGCACTGATGTGACCGGTTTCAGAATCGATATAAGCAACATAGGATGAGTAAGCGGTATTGTATACGATGATATAGGATTTCGTGGCTTCGTTATATGTTACGCTCGTAATATCAGCTTCGGGACTGTAATTGAGCAGAGCCTCTTTGGCATCGGTTTCTGAAGTTATATTGGTATTGTTGGAGCTTCCGCAACCGGGGATGAGTATCAAGATTATACAAACAGACAAGAAAACAAGTAAAGATTTTCGCATAAGGGTCCCTCCGGAAAATAAAATATACTAATTGATTATACAACATATAAAGAGTTATTGCAATATTTTTCTTGATTTTTAAAAGGATTTATGTTCTAATATATAAAAAAGTAAAAGAAGGATGCTATATGAAAAAAACAATCTGCGAAGAATGTATGTATTACGAATTTGACGAAGATAGTGAAACATACAGTTGCATAATAAATCTTGATGAAGATGAAGCTCAGCGTTTTATGTCGGGAGACAGCAAACGATGCTCATATTTTCGCTTCTATGACGAATATAAAATGGTTAAGAAACAAAATTAAGAGGTTTTTATGGAAGAAAGACTTAAAAGAACATCTCTGCTGATCGGAGATGACGGGATAGAAAAACTTAAAAACTCCCATGTTGCGGTTTTCGGAATCGGCGGAGTGGGTGGCCATGCGGCAGAAGCTCTTGCCAGAAGCGGTGTGGGAACACTTACATTAATTGATAACGATGTGGTTTCCGAAAGCAATATAAACAGGCAGATTATCGCACTCGATTCGACCATCGGGAAAAGTAAGGTTTCTGTAATGAAAGACAGAATAAGAGAAATAAATCCGGGAATTACGGTTAATATTTTTAAGTGCTTTTATCTTCCCGGAGAAGCGTGTGAATTTGATTTTTCCGCGTTTGATTATATGGTTGACGCCATAGATACGGTGACGGGAAAAATAGGCATTGTAATGGAAGGCGAAAGGCTGGGAATTCCCGTTATTTCATCTATGGGAACGGGAAACAAAATGAACCCGGCGGAATTTACGGTTGCAGATATTTATAAAACAAAGGCTTGTCCGCTTGCAAAGGTTATGAGGACAGAGCTTAAAAAAAGAGGAATAAAAAAACTTAAGGTGGTTTATTCTGAAGAGGCACCGGTGAAGACGGGTGTTTTTGAAGAGGGAAGAGCAATTCCCGGGTCAAATGCATTCTGTCCTGCGGTAGCAGGATTGATAATAGCATCGGAAGTTATTAAGGACATAGTAAAAAAGGACTGATTTTATGAAGATACTTGTGGCAATGAGCGGTGGTGTTGATTCAAGTGCTGCCGCACTTATGATAAAAGAAAAGGGGCACGATGTATCGGGGGCGATAATGCATCTTTTGGGAGATAAAAATCCCGAAGCCTTAACAGCATATTCCGTTGCGGAAAAAATCGGAATCCCTTTTTATGAATTTGATTTTTCTTCGGAATTTTCTTCCTGTGTAATAGATAAGTTCGTTAAATGCTATGAAGAGGGCGGAACGCCGAATCCTTGCATTGATTGCAACAGAAACTTAAAATTCGGAAGGTTTTTTGAAGAAGCTGAAAAGCTGGGCTTTTCGGGAATAGCAACAGGACACTATGCAAGAATTGAAAAGTCGGGAAATAATTATTTTATAAAGAAGGCAAAGGATATATCAAAGGATCAGAGCTATGTGCTTTATTCTGTAAAAAGGGAGCTTCTTCCTTATATACTTATGCCTTTGGGAGAATATTCCAAAGAGGAAATAAGGGAATATGCGGCATCCCACGGTTTTATAAATGCAAACAAGAAGGACAGTCAGGATATTTGCTTTGTTCCTGACGGAGATTATGCGAAAATTATTGCGGAAAAAAGCAAAAAGACCTATCCGGAGGGAGAGTTTGTTACTCTCGACGGAAAGGTTCTGGGAAGACATAAGGGGATTATCGGCTACACAATAGGACAGAGAAAGGGTCTTGGTCTTGCTTTGCCGGAGCCTATGTATGTCTGCGAGAAAAATGTTGAGACTAACCGAGTAATCCTCGGATTAAGCGAAGACCTTATGAAAAGGGACATGAACGTCAAGGATATTAACTGGTTGGCATCTCAAAATGTTCCCGATAAAATAAGGGCAAAGGTTAAAATAAGATATAAACAGGAAGAACAAAGTGCGGAAATAAACTTTACGGAAGATGGAGCAAGGGTTTTGTTTGATGAGCCTCAGAGGGCTATATCAAAGGGGCAGGCGGCGGTTTTCTATGACGGAGACACCGTTCTTGGCGGAGGAACCATTTGCTGAAAAAGAGGTTTTTATGGGACGTGAACTTACAAAAGAACAGCTTGTTGAACGAAGCGTGGTAAAAAAATACAGGAAAAGTATATGGAACCCTTTTATTGCGGCGGTTAAACGTTATGAACTTATCGAAGAAGGGGATAATATTGCGGTTTGCATATCGGGAGGAAAGGATTCCATGCTCCTTGCTGTGCTTATGCGACTTCTTCAGAGAATAAGCGAAGTACCTTTTTCCGTAACTTATCTTGTTATGGATCCCGGGTACAATGAGATTAACAGACGAAAAATCGAAGAAAATGCATCAATGCTTAACATTCCGATAAACGTTTTTGAAAGCGATATATTTTCTGTTGCTGACAGCGTAACAAAATCCCCTTGCTATCTGTGTGCAAGAATGAGAAGAGGACATTTATATGCAAGGGCAAAGGAGCTTGGGTGTAACAAAATCGCTCTGGGACATCACATGAGCGATGTTATAGAAACCACCTTAATGGGAATGATGTACGGAAGTCAGCTTCAGGGCATGATGCCGAGGATAAAAAGCACTAACTTTTCAGGAATGGAGCTTATTCGTCCCATGTATTGCATCCTTGAGGAGGATATAATTTCATGGAAAAATTATAATGAGCTTTCATTTATCCAATGTGCTTGTCGGTTCACCGAGAAAATGTCCGAATCGGGAGACGGTATAGGGGAATCCAAAAGGCAGGAGGTAAAGGCTCTTATCAAAGAACTTAAAAAAACCAATCCTTCTGTTGAATATAATCTTTTTACAAGCATACACAACGTGAATGTCGACACTTTTGTTTCCTATAAGTTAAAAGGTGAAGAACATTCTTTCCTTGAAAATTTTCAGAAAAAGAAGGAAAGTGACAAGTAAAGCATATAAAAATCTGTGAGCAGATGAAAGAAAAGAAAAATATTTACAGAGTTGAAGGACAGCCTTTTTCTTAAAATCTGAAAAATTAAAAGAACAGAAGACAAAGAAAGTAAAAAGGATAAGAAAAAAGCATTATATCTTAAAATTAATGGCGGCGTAATAATTGAAATAAAAAATGATACTGAAAACAAAAAAGGAAGCATGAGGCTTTCTTTTTTGTTTTGGTTGTAAAGATGTAAAAGACAAAGTCCGGAAAGGGCATAATTTACCGAAAGAAAAGGTATGGTTAAAGAAAACGGAAAATGGGGGATTGGTACACCCGGCAAGGATAAAGCGGTAAAAATAAGCGAAACAAGCCCTATGGACAGGCTTAAAAGCATGGCAATCAACTTTTCCGAACAGGTTCTTAAATTTAAAATTTTAAAGGCTAACATAGATACACTCCTTAGGTAAAGGTAGTATATTATATGTCAGCCTTTTAATTATTAGTATAAAATTATTTCAAGTTGTTTCTGGACTCTTTAATGGTTTCTGTAAGAGCTTCGAACTTCTGCTGCATGCTGTATAAAAGCTCGTCACAATATTCCAAAGTCTGCTTTCTTGTTTCCTGAGCGTTTTCCTTGGCAGAATCAATCATGCCTGTAGCTCTTTCATAAGCCTTCTTTGTGATTTCGTGTTCCTGAACCATCTGGATGGTCTTTTCTTCAGCAGCCTTTATGATGGATTCTGCTTCCTGCTGAGCTTCGGAGATAATCTTCTTACGCTCTTCCTTCATCCAACGAGCCTGCTTAAGTTCTTCGGGAAGCTGGAGTCTGATATCTTCAATGTCGGCGAGTAATTCTTCTTTATCCATAAGGCTTCTGTTAATCACGGGGATATTCATTGCCTTATCGATTTTTTCCTCAAGCTTATCAATGATTTCTAAAATTTCCATTATTGTTAATCCTCCTTATTGGAATTTAATTTACTGTATATATCAGGCATTATTTCTTTGGGAACAAGATCGCTTATGTCAGCTTTGTAACTTGCCACCTCTTTAACAATGCTTGAGCTCAAATATGAATATTTACCTCTGGTCATAACGAACATGGTTTCAATGTCCGGAGCCAGTTTACGGTTGATGTGAGCCATCTGAAGCTCATATTCAAAGTCTGTAACGGCTCTTAAGCCCTTTACAATTACACTTGCTTTTTTCTCCCTTGCATAGTCAACCAAAAGACCGTCATAAGTATCAACCACTACGTTTTCAATGTCTTTGGTAACTCTTCCCAAAAGCTCCATTCGTTCGGGAATGGAAAAGAGGGGATGATGCTTTCCTTTGTTTGCAAGAATACATATGTAAACAAGGTCGAAAACGTTGGAAGCTCGCTTGATAATATCAAGATGTCCCAAAGTTACGGGGTCAAAGCTTCCGGGAACAATTGCTATTTTCAAGTTTTATCAACTCCCGAAAGATACAGAAGATTAACTCTTCCGTATTTTTTGTGTTTATCTGTTTTAAGAGAGGCGGGAACCTTTGGAGTATGTGCCTCTTCGTATTCTACAACGATTATTCCGCCGTCGGTAAGCTTACCTGCGGCATTTTCGAGGAACTCCTCGTAAAGACCTTCGGCATAAGGCGGATCTAAAAAAATTATATCAAACTTATCCTTTGTAACCTTGATGAAGTTCAATGCATCGGTTAAATTAAGGCTTGTCCTGTCCGAAAGACGGGCTTTTTCTATGTTTTTTTTGCATACGGCGAAAGCAGGTTTGCTGTTTTCGCACATCACGGCAAATGCTGCACCACGACTTAGTGATTCGAGAGCAAGAGCACCGCTTCCTGAAAAAGCATCCAAAACCTTAGCACCTATAATATGCGGAGTAAGAGATGAAAAAAGAGCCTCTTTAACTCTGTCTGCCGTAGGGCGTGTATCAAGCCCCGGTAAGGTGTCTAAAGTAAGCCCTCTTAAGTTGCCTGCAATAATTCTCAAAACAACCACTCCGAGCATAATAATATACTGTATCATTACTATTATAAATCATGTAAAGGAAAAAAGCAAGAGGAATTTTTCCTCTTGCCTTTATTTTTTTTAAGCCGGTATCAAAAGTCGCATTCCGATATTTAAAATGTCTCCTTTATCCATATTGTTCGCTGTTATTATTTTGTCCGCTGTGGTGCCGTAGCGTTTGGCAATATCCCATAAGGTATCGCCGCTTTTTACAAAATAAATTACTATGGAAGGTCTCTTGTTTTTACATCGTTCTCCGATGAAAAGATTTCCGATGGAAGGAAAATCATCTGTGGCTTCACTGATGGTTAAATTAATGCCTGCAATCAACCTTAATTCAAGCTTTGCCTGATTGATAATGTTGAAATCAATGTGAGAAATTGTGGCTTTGGCATAAATTAATGGATTTTTGGAAGGAGATGAAAACTCTTCACGGAATGAAAGCTCGTGGGTTAAAGTGTTTACAGCCTTTCCGTCGGATGAAAGATAAGTAAGGTCAACATCAGCCTTTCCGGATATAATTATCTTGCCGTTTTCTGCTTTTGTTTCAAGACCTGTAATGCGGGCTGATAAGGGACAAACCTGCTCCATAGGCGGATATTCCATAGGAAGATTCAAAGTATCTTTAATAGTTAAAGTGGTGTTTTCGATGCTTAAAATTTCTGACTTTTTGCAGTTTGAAAATGAAATTCCGGTATCCTGCCCGGGAATATAAGCATCTGTAACTGCGAGAATCTTTGATGTGGAAAAGGCGGTGGCAGAGAGGCAGATGTCTGCACTGAATGTGAAAAGCTGACTTTCTTCAGAGGATTTATCCTCTTCAATGGTGAATTTTTTAACATGGAAATTCATGTCATAAAGAGAATCCTCGGAAAGTGCGGGGACATCAATTATTTCCGTAAAGGGTATGTCGTGTTGCATGTGGCACACAGTTCCGTCAGGGGTTAAATATAAATGGAAAACTGCTAAAGAGCCCTTGACAACAGCCTTTCCCGTAACGGCTTTTACCGAGCAGTCATTAACCGATACTCTGCATAATAATGAGGTTTCCAGGGGAGGGGATGAAGCAGGTACGTTTAAGAAATCTGAGACTGTAAAGCATTCCTCTATACAGGCAGAAAGATGGGAAAAGGAGGAAGGTTCCTTTTTTAATTCTATGTCGGAGCATTTTATATCCGTTACAACAGGAATTGCGATATCAAGATAAGATGAAAATCCAACCGAGATAACACTCTTTAATGATAATTTTCTGCTGTTCAGAAGAAAACATTCCGAATGGAGTGTTTCATGATGCACCGAAAATTTATCTTCAGGTGTAACGGAGGCACATTCTTCAATGTGATTAAAGGGGATTTTCGTGCTGAGTGAAGAAATTCCATAGTCTCCTTCGGCTTTATAAAGCACGGTGAATTCTGCAACCCCCGTGAAAATGATTCTTCCGTTCTGGATTTCGGTTTTGTCAATAAAGCTTCTTGCTTCAACGCATATTATTTCTGCAACATCCTTTTTAGTATCGGGGACAATGGTTTCTCCTTCTGCTAAAACGGTAAGATTAAGCTTTGCCGAAGGATAGCTTGTTATGACGTGTTCTTTTATAAGTTCGGCTTCCATTTTATCATTCCTTTCTGGCTTTGGTTATACTTATTTTTATGTCTGCCTTTTTCTTTATATGACAAAATGATTAAACCTCTTGAAAAAAAGATGTTTTAGTGATAAAATGTAGGAGATTAACTTTTAAGGCGGTGCGCTATGAAAATTGCAGTAGTGGGAGCAGGGGCGGCAGGTCTTGTTGCTTCCTGTGTTTTAAGAAGCAATAATGCGGAATTTGTCCTTTTTGAAAGAAGCGGGCGAGCGGGCAAAAAGCTTCTTGCCACAGGAAACGGAAGATGCAATCTTACTAATATTTTAATAGATTTAAGCCGTTATCACGGAGATACCGATTTTGCAGAGTATGCCCTTACAAAATTCGGAAACGAGGAAATGAAAACTTTTTTTGAAAGTATCGGCGTTCCTCTTAAAGCGGAAGGAGAAAAGATTTATCCCTATTCTCTTCAGGCATCAAGTGTTCTTGATATGCTTCGCTTCGGTGAGGGTATGTGCGAAGTGTGTGATACTGAAATAACAAAAATCATCCCTGAAAAGAAAGGCTTTACATTAAAATCGGGAGATAAGAAATATTTCTTTGACAGGGTAATTCTTTGCTGTGGCGGAAAGGCGGCACCTAATTTATCCGGCGGAGGAGCTTATAATCTTTTAACGGATTTAGGATATAAATTATCAGAGCTTAAGCCCTCAATCGTTCAGCTTAAGTGCGAGGGAACCAAGGCTCTTGACGGAGTTAAGTTTGACGGAAGGGTGAAAATGGGCGAAAGAACAGAGGAAGGGGAAGTGCTTTTTACATCCTACGGACTTTCCGGACCGCCCATATTACAGCTTTCGAGAGATGCTAAAGGAAAGAAGGTTTCCCTTGATTTAACCCCGGATTTAAGCTATGCTGAAATTGTGAATATGTTGTCTGAAAAGAAAAGGCTTTCCTACCTTACTTTAGAAAATCTTTTCACGGGATTTTTAAATAAAAAGCTTGGGAGAGAGCTTCTTAAAAGATGTGATATTCTGCCTTTTTCAAGAGGCGTCGAAAGCCTTACGGATAAGGAAATAAAAAGTCTTGCAGGAATGATTAAGGGCATGGAATTTTTGATTAGCGATACCAACGGATTTCAAAATGCACAGGTTACCGCAGGGGGAATTCTGACAAAGGATTTTGATAATGAAACCATGGAATCAAAGCTTCATAAAGGTCTTTTTGCCACGGGCGAAATGCTTAATGTTGACGGTGACTGTGGCGGATTTAACCTTCAGTGGGCGTTTTCCTCTGCTTATCTTGCGGCAATTTCTGCCATGAAAGAGTGAACTTATGATAAAAATTGACGGCATAAAAATGGGGCTTTCCGAAAAGGAAGATGAGCTTTTTAAGAAAGTAAAACTGCTCACTAAAGGTCGGGCTGAAAGCTTTTATGTATATAAAAAAGCAGTTGACGCCAGAAAAAAAGATAACGTGCATTTTGTTTTTTCCGTAGTGGCGAAAGCAAAGAATGAAGAGGCCCTTTTTAATAAAGTGAATAACATTTCTCTTTACGAGGAAAAAAACTTTGAATATCCCGTTTTAAAGAAAAAGGCGGAAGGTAAAACCGTTGTTATCGGAAGCGGTCCTGCGGGAAGCTTTGCGGCTCTTTGCCTTGCAAAGGCAGGAATGAACCCGTTGGTGATTGAACGGGGAAAGGAAGTTTCGGAAAGGACAAAGGATACCGAAAGCTTTTTTTCGGGAGAGAGCTTAAATCCCGAGTCCAATGTTCAGTTTGGCGAGGGGGGAGCAGGCACTTTTTCCGACGGTAAGCTTAACACGGGAACTCATTCGCCCTATATAAGAAAAATACTTTCCGAATATGTGAATTTCGGAGCTAATGAAAATATATTGATTGATGCAAAGCCTCACATCGGTACCGACATCCTTAAAAAAGTGGCGGTAAATTTAAGAAACGAAGTAATAAGCCTTGGAGGAAGCTATCTTTTTTCTAAAAAGGTAACGGACATCGAGGTTAAAAACGGAAAAATTACTGCGATTTTCATCCCTGAAAGGGTGGAGGTTTCTAACGTTATTCTTGCCATAGGTCACAGTGCCAGAGACACATTTTTTATGCTTAATGAAAAAGGCGTGAAAATGGAGCAAAAGGCATTTTCGGTGGGTGTAAGAATTGAGCATCCTCAGGAAATGATAAATAAGGCACAGTACGGCTCTTTTTATAACCATCCCGCCCTTGGTGCGGCAGACTATAAATTCGGAGGAGACTGTTATACCTTCTGTATGTGCCCGGGGGGCTATGTTGTGGCATCGGGCAGTGAGGAAGGCGGAATTGTTACCAACGGAATGAGCTATTCTGCCCGTGACGGAGAAAACGCCAACAGTGCCCTTTTGGTAAATGTTGACGGAAAGGACTTCGGAGAAGGTCTTTTTGACGGAATTTATTTTCAGCGAAAGCTTGAAAAAGCGGCGTATGATATAAGTAAAAGCTATATGGCACCAAGCCAGATGCTTTCAGACTTTTACGAAGGCAAGAAAACTTCGTCCTTTAAAAGCGTAAAACCCACATATAAACCCGGCGTTGTGGGAGCGGACTTAAATATGATTTTACCTGAAAGAGTATGCGAAAACCTGAAAAGCGGAATAATGGGTATTGATAAAAAGCTTAAAGGTTTTTATCTTCCTGATGCGGTTTTGACAGCCCCGGAAACAAGAAGTTCATCTCCCGTAAGGATTTTAAGAGATGAAACCTTGCAAGCCATAGGCATCGAAGGCTTATACCCTTGCGGAGAAGGCGCAGGCTATGCCGGAGGAATAATGTCTGCAGCGGCGGACGGAATCAGATGCGCGGAGCGTATAATTAAAAAAGAGAACGGAGAATTATAATGACAGATATAGAAAAAGACGCCTATTTGGTGGCGTCGGAGCTTCTCATAAATGCCGAAAAAGGCGAAATTTTAGTTGTGGGTTGCTCATCAAGTGAGGTAATGGGCGAAAAAATAGGAACTGCATCTGATATTGATGCGGCACTTTTGGTTTATAACGGAATAAAAAAGGCGGCAGACGAAAAAGGTGTTTACCTTGCGGCGCAGTGCTGTGAGCACTTGAACAGAGCTTTGATTGTGGAAAGAGAGCTTGCAGATAAATTAAATCTTGAAAGAGTAAATGTCCGCCCTGTTAAAAAGGCAGGCGGAAGCTTTGCAACAAGATGCTATGAAAATTTTGAAAAACCCTCCGCAGTTGAACATATAAAGGCGGACTTTGGGATTGATATAGGTGATACTTTGATAGGTATGCACCTTAAACACGTTGCCGTACCGGTGAGAACCAAGGTGAGAAAAATCGGTGAAGCCCACGTTACAACTGCTAAAACAAGACTTAAATATATCGGAGGAGAAAGAGCGCAGTATGAAGAAAAGTGAGTGCAATGCACTCACTTTTTTGTATATAAATAGCTTTGTCATTCTGAGTCCGTAAGACCTCCGTGTCATTCTGAGTCCGTAAGGACGAAGAATCTCTTGGCTGCTCTTGCGACAGGTTTCGGCACTCACTTTTTTCTTGCTTTCGGGGTCTTTATTTCGCTGGGAGCATAACCGTAATGTTGCTTAAATGCCTTCGAAAAGGTTACGAAATCCTTATATCCGACCTTTTCGGCTGTTTCGGCAACACTCGCTCCGTTTTTTAGGAGATAAACCGCAGTGGTCAGCTTTTTTTCGATGATATATTCCTGAAGACTTTTCCCCGTGACATTCTTAAAACATCGGGATAAATATCTGATGCTGAGCCTCATGAAATCAGCCACTTTTTCGCAGGTTATGTCATCGTGGAAATGGTGATTTATATGCATAACTGCGGCGTTTACATGAAGGGTCTGAAGGTCAGGCTTTTTATCGGCACCAAGGCGGAAAATTGCACACAGCTTGTGAAGCAGACTTGCAAGGTAAAAGGAGTGCATATCGTCCTTGTGGCAAATTTCGATTATTTCGTCAAAAATTTCGGGAGGATAGGAAAAAACTCTCGGAAGTTCGGTGAAAAGATGGGCAAAATCACCGGTGAAATTTATAAAAGCATAGTACCATGGGTCTTTTTTGTCAGGCTCATAATGAATAAATTCATTGGACTTTATTATAAAGCCTTCGCCGGCATTTACCTCCTGCTTTTCATCATCCATCGTGATATAGCCCTTTCCGCTTTTTACAAAAAATATCATATAGCGGGATACGCAACTCCTCGGCACAGTCCAGTTATCAATGGTACAGCGCTCATAGCCATATTCAAGGGGGTGAAAATCGCGGAGTAATTTAAGGCTGCCCACATCCGAAAAAACACCGTGAAATTTGTTTTCTGTATGTGTATTTGCCTTGAAATCTGCCATATATTACCACCCCTTTCTTAATTGGCTACATTATAACATATTAAGGTTACATTTTGCAATAGAAAAACATAAAAAACTATGATAAAGTTAAACTATAATAATAGTTAAACTTCCTATCCTATATAATGAAGGAGGAAATTTTTGTGAAAAGATTTTTAAGCCTTGTTTTAGCTATGCTGATTTTGGCAGGTACTCTATCCGTAATGGCAGAGGGAGACATGGTTTTACTGCCTGCCGATGCCGACTTTCAGAGCGGAGTTACGGTTACCGACACCGTAACGGGCTTTGCAAAAGGTAACTACATCGGTTTTTCCGATGTTGACCTTACGGGTATAAACTCCGTTAAAATTACAGGTAAATTCAATCTCGGTGTAGGTACAGGAGAAACAATCCGTATTAAAATTGACGATCCTAAATCGGGAGAGGAAATAGGCTTTGTTGTAATTTCCGAAAGCAAGGAAGAATACTTCGGATATATAGGCGGTGCATCGGGAGTTCACGATGTATATTTCGTTGGTACTTACTGGTCGGGCTACAACTCCGACTTTTCAATAAAAAGCTTTACTCTTTCAAAAGCACCCTATGAAGATAATGCCTTCGACAAGCAGATGGATGACAGCTTCTTAAAGGACTTTTATGAAGATACATGGGTTGCGGTTGACGATTTCGGCAGAAGAGTGGCAGAATATCCCGAGGCAGGCCCCGTAAAAGAGGGCGAGCGTGAAGTCGGTATGCTTTACTGGAACTGGTTTTCGGGAAACGGTACAACAAAGGCAACCGTAATTTCAGACATAACATCAAAATTCCCCAACGCTATGACGCTTGACGGTGCTTCCGCCTGGAACGGAGTGGGTATGACCGTGTGGGACGAGCCTGTTTACGGCTATTACAATTCCCATGACTATTGGGTGTACAGAAGACACGCCGAACTTTTTGCGGCAGCCGGTGTTGATGCGGTTTTCCCCGACTGCTCAAATGGCGGTAATTCTCATATCGAACCTTTGGTGATTATGGCAAGAGCCTTCCGTGATGCAAAAAAAGAGGGGATAAAGGCACCGAAAATTTCCATTTTCACAGCAGACTGGACAGCATCTGACGGATTTTTTAAGCTTTTTGCATCAATTTACAATACCTGCTTCCAGCTTGAGGACTTCTCCGATATATGGTATATGAGAGACGGAAAGCCCTTTATGTTTGGTCTTGAAAATGCAGAAATAATTAAAAATGCATCAAAGGGAGATCCTGCTCTTGCGAGTCTGGCGGATGAAATTTGTGAGTTTTTCTCCTTCAGAGGAGATGCGAGAAACCATAAAGATCCTCATAAATGGACATGGATTGAAACCTTCCCGCAGTATGCGCGTGGAGGCATAATGGAAGACGGACGTCCCGAATTTACCGCAGTGGGCGTTTCCAAAAACTCCGGCTATGTAGGAATAGGTGAGTGTGCAAGTGATCCCTATGCAATGGGAAGAGCATATTCAGCTCCCTTCGGCGAAGACTACAGGGAAGAGGCAATAAGAGAAGCATATTATTACAGAGAAGAAGCAGCGTTAGCACTCGACTATGATCCTCACTTCATTATGTTTGACGGATGGAACGAGCTTAAGAGTGACTTATACAGAAACTACGGCGGATATGATATTGCATTCCCCGACACCTTTGATTCTGATAACAGCCGTGATATGGAGCCTGTAAGAGGACTTCTTAAAGACGACTGCTATAATATGCTGGTTGATGTTATAAGAAAATATAAGGGCGTTCGTCCCGCACCCGTGGCATCTGCGGAAATTACAATTGATATTAACGGCGATGCATCGGCGTGGGCAAATGTAGGTCCCGAATTTTTGAATTACAGCGGTACCGACAGAACGGGGAAGGATGCTTACATAAGCGACAGAACAGAAGAACTTAAGGTTTACGATGAAAAAATCGCAAACAGAATAATTTCCTCCAAAGCGGCAAGAGATAAAGATAACTTCTACTTCATGGCAAAGGCAGACAAAGCGATAGTAACAGGCGACGGAAATCTTCAGCTTCTTATCAATACCGACAGAAATGCGGCAACCGGAGAAAACGGCTATGACTATATATTAGGCAGAAAAGTCGGAAGTATTGAAGAAATCGTAAAAGGCGAAAACGGCTTTACATATAACGAAGTAGGTAAGTATGAATACAGCGTTAAGGGTGACACAATTCAGATTAAATTCGAAAGAACGTTGATCGGCGAAACAGAAAAGGTTGAAATGGAATTTAAGTGGGTATCGGGCGCATTTTCCGATATACTTGACCTTTATGCAAACCTTTCTGCGGCTCCCATAGGTCGCTTTAACTATCTTTTCATCGAAGAAGCACAGAAAGCATTGACAACTGACGAAAGAGCACTTATGAAAGAAAGCAGTCTTCTTGTTGCGGACAATCCCAAAATGATTGCATCAGGCGGTATTGTTGACGTTTACGAAGCTGATACAAGAGTAACTGCCTTCGAGATGAACGGAACACTCTATGTTCCCCTTAAGACATTGGAAGAAATTATCGGATGGGGCAAGAGTAAGACAGAATACGATTATCTTTCAAACATTCTCTACATTTATAACTATGTGCTTGATTTGAATACAAGAGAATATAAGGAAAACAACTGGTATTACACAGTAGTAGGAACTACGGAAGCCTATAAAAACGGAAAGGCTCAAAATCTTACAAATCCTGTGGTTAGTGCAAACGGAATGTTATATGTTCCGATTTCGGTATTTACAGACCTTATCGGAAGAAAGGTAACACCTCTCGGAAACGGAGCATACCTTGTGGGAAGTGCAGATGTAAACGGTGCAAGCGCACTTCTTTCATACATTAAATAAAGTGGAGGAACAGTAAAATGAAAAAAATAACATCATTAATACTTTCACTTATTATGATAGTTGGACTTATCATAACGATACCTTCCTTTGCTTCATTGTCTGATGCGGACTTAAATGCGGCAGATGCCGGAAAGCCCTTTAAGGTAGGAAACAACTATTTCTCCGATATGGGAAGTGCCATAAGCGTGGCGAAGGGCGAAACGGTATACCTCGTGGGTGACGGAATTTGGACAGGTCCGCTCAAGGACTTCTACAATACAAAAATAAATATCGACGGAAACGGATTTACCCTTAAACTGGATGTGGTATTTGTAATAAATACGGGAAGCACAATGACACTCCGTAACGTTACCGTTGATTTAAACGGCAAGTGCTTCAAAGCCCTTGGGTCAAGCGGACATATTATATATGAAAATGGCACAACACTTATAAACGGCGGTTCTGCCTTTGGCGGTGCAACAACATCGGAAGGAAGCGGAAGCGTTGTAACCATGATGCCCGGAAGTAAAATTGTTGGTGCAAAGGGTACAATAGGATGCGGAATAGCGAGCCTGACGGGCGGAACAGTTGAGCTTCTTGGCGGAAGCATAGAAGACGGTAATTCAGAAAGCGGCGGAGCTGTTAAGATAAATCCCGGTGCAAAGGTAGTGCTTGGTGGAGATTTTACGCTTAAAGGCAACATTTCGGGCGGAAAGGAAGCCGGTATAGAAATAGGCGATATCGGCGCACTTACTGTAAAGGGCAATTTTACCGGCAGCGCAGGAATAAAGTTTACAGCAGGTGCAAGCGGAGGCGACATAATAGGAAAAGACGAAAATGCAACAGGCACAGAAAATATATATCTTCTCGGAAATACCGAACTTGTTGCAGTAACCGACGGAAAGGGAAATCTTACCCTTGGAAAGAAAGGATCATCTGCAGTTTCCGATAAGGAAGCCATCGGAAAAGAGGAACTTAAAAAGGAAGAAGCGGGAAGCATCTACTATGAAGATAAGTCCTCCTGGAAGGCAACAGCCAATTCAGAGGCTTGGCAGAGAACTCCCGACAAGGCGATAGACAACGACCCGAAATCCGTATGGCATACGGAATACGGATGGGAAAACAACAAGGTGACATGGAAAACACCCCTTCCTCACAATCTTGATGTTGATTTCGGAAAAGAAATTGACGTTGCAGGCTTTACACTTATAACAAATCCGGGTGCTCCTGCAGGTCAGCCCACCAAAATGAACTTCTATGTAAAGATAAACGGCGAATACAAGCTCGTTAAAGAGTATAAGTTTAACGTAAGCTCGACAAGCTACAGCCAGACAATCGTAAACGATTTCGGTGCATCCGTTAAGGCGGAAGGCGTAAGGCTTTTATACATCGATGCACTTGACGGTCACGGAACTTTAGCGGAACTTGAAATCATAAAACCCAAGGAAGGAGTAAAGTCAGAGCTTTTCGACGATTTTCTTCGCACAATGGGCGAAAATGCACTTTATCCCATTCCTCTTAAAGATGCGGAAGCAAGCTATGACGGGGAAGACTGGGGATCAGCGGTGCCCGAAAAGGTGCTTGACGGTTCAACATCCACCTCATGGCAGGCAAACTCAAATATGAAAGCTCCCTATAATCTTACCGTTGACTTGGGCGAGGTTTGCGTTTTAAGCGGATTTACCTACACTCCCAGACAGGCAACCTACTTTGACGGATACTGGGAAAGCTACAACATCCACGTAAGTGACGACGGAGTTAATTACCGTCTTTTGGAAGAAAAACAGTCCTTCCTTCCGAGAACTCTTGCAGCAGGAACTCACATATTCCCCGAAAAGGTTACAACTCAGTATATCAGATTTGAAATTTTAAAAGGGACAGGTAATCTTGGAAGCTGTGCAGAGCTTGAATTTTTAGAGGATTTTGATGCTTATATGGCACGCCGTGAAAGAACGGAGCAGTATTATACATTGACCATCGGCAAAAATGAAATTGTTCACAAAAAGGGAACAGAAACACTTGATGTTGCACCTTATATTGAAAACGGAACAACCTTCATCCCGCTCCGTGGACTCCTTGAGCTTATGGGAGCAGAGGTAACCTGGGACGGTGAGAACAGAGCTGTTACCATTAAAAAGGATACAACGGAAATTTACTTACAGATAAGAAACAAAAATGTCTATGTAACAACCACAAAGATGGGTAAAGAGCGTTATACACTTCTTGCACCGCCCCGAATTGAAAACGGAAGAACCTTCATTCCCGTCAGATTCGTATCGGAAATGCTTGGCTATACCGTTTCCTGGGATGGCGAGACAAAGGAAATCAAAATAACAAATTAAGCTTTTAAGAATTTAAGCTTTGAAGGCTTGAAAGTTTCAGATAAAATAAAAAGGAGAGTGCAACGCACTCTCCTTTTTATTTTTGTGACATATAGTAAAAATCTCTTCCGCCAAAGCGTCTTCTGTATTCTGTGGGGGTAAGACCGCTTCGCTTTTTGAAGCACTCGGAAAAATAGTTGGGGCTTGAATAACCTAAAGCATCGCTTATTTCGTAAATTGGAACTCCTTCTCTTATCATGGTCATTGCCTTTGTGGTTTTAAGGTTGTTAAAATAGTCCATTACGCCAACACCCGAATAGTTTTTGAAAATTTTCTTTAAATTGCTTAAGCTTAATCCGCAAAGGGAGGCAATATCCTCGGCACAAAGACTTTTTTCAAGATTTTCATTCATTACATTAACTATACGGCTGTAATTTAACGACCCCTTTGTTTTTTGCTGACGGGTGTCCGGCGTTTGCTCTTTTATAAGCTTAAGCATAAGTCTCTCAACATTTATTGCGGCAAGCTGACTTTCCTGGCTGTCCTCAAAATCACGGCATTGCCCAACATAACTGACAGCTTCCCGTAAAAGCTGTTCATCATCTTCAGAAATGGTAAAAACGCCCTTGTCCAGAATTCCGAAATCGGTGCCTGAAAGGGAAAAGGACATAATGATGGTTTTGGGGCTTGTTCCGTCCGAAGCCCAAAGTCTGTGAAATTCCATAGGCATATGAAAAACGATGTCGCCCTTTTTCATTTTGTAAATTTTATCATCTTCTGCCGCACCTATTACTCCGTCTACAACGTAAACAAGCTCCCAGAAATTGTGCCGTTCTCCTTCAAAATTGAAGTTTTTGTCAAAAGAACGTTCGAAGGCAGAGAAAAAGGCTTCAATGTTTATTCGTCTTAAAATTTCAAGCATTATATCACATCCTGCGTAAAAAGTATCCAAAATCGTAATAAAAGTATCTGTATTCGTATTGTTTTTTGATATAAGATACTTTATAATTATATCATAAAGATGCCTGATGTCAATAAGACATTTGAAAAAGGCATCCCTAAAAGGAGGTTTTTTTATGAAAAAAGGTATAAGCAGATGGAGCTTTAAGGAAAGCTCTTACTCGGAAATTTTTCCTTTTGCAAAAAAGCTTGGCTTTGACGGAGTTGAGGTTACCCTGGATGCAACGGGTGAACTTACTCCGGAAACTGACGAAAAAGGTCTTCTTGCAATAAAGAAACTTGCGGAAGATTCGGGAATTGAACTTTACAGTATGGCGGCAAGCTTATACTGGCAGTATTCACTCTCTTCAACTGACGGAGAAATGAGAGCGAAGGCAAAGGATGTAGCTAAAAAGCAAATCGAAGCGGCAGCAATACTTGGCTGTGACTCGGTTTTGATAGTGCCCGGTGCCGTAAAGGTTGACTTTGCGGGTGGACTTGGTGTTACAGACTACGAGGATGCATATAAGTATGCACTTGAGTCTGCAAGAGAGCTTGCTCCCTTTGCAGAAGAGCACAAAATAAATGTAGGTCTTGAAAATGTGTGGAACCGCTTTTTGGTAACACCCCGTGAAATGAAAAACTTTATCGATGAAGTCGGAAATCCTTATGTAGGTTCATATTTTGACGCGGGAAATGTGTTCCCCAACGGTCTTCCCGAGCAGTGGATAAAGATTTTGGGAAGCAGAATAAAGAAGGTGCATATAAAGGACTTCCACCTTGGCACAAAGAGCTTCTGCGACCTTTTAACAGGAAGCCTTGATTTTGATACAATTATGGCGTCCCTTTCCGAAATCGGCTACGATAACTGGGTAACTGCCGAAATGGGTTGCTACAGAGTTCACAATGACGTAATGCTTGCCCACACATCCATGGCGATGGACAAAATACTCGGAAGATAAGTTTTTCTTGTATTTTCAAGAAAAATGATGTAAAATAAAGTAAAGAAATTTAAGGAGGATTTTATAGTGAACAAAATAGGTATTATATTCGCTCTTGAGGATATCTTAAACGAAAAGACCGATGACCTTTTTGCCTTTGGTCTTGACACAGTTCAGCTTCGCTGCTGGTATCCTGAAAATCTTACATTGGAAAATGCAGAAAAGGTTAAAAAGGTTCTTGCAAAGGGAAATCTTGTTGCAACATCCGTATGGGGCGGTTGGTCCGGTCCTTCCGTATGGGATTTTGTATCAGGTCCCAAGACACTCGGACTCGTTCCCGAGGATTACCGTTTCCAGAGAATGCAGGAATTAAGACGTGCTGTTGACTTTACCGTTGCAATCGGTGCAAAGGATATGGCAACACATATGGGATTCATTCCCGAACAGCCCTGCTATGAAGGATACAGAGGTCTTGTTGAAGCAGTAAAATGGGTTGGTACATATGCAAAGAGCAAGGGAGTATGGTTTAACTTTGAAACAGGTCAGGAAACTCCCACAACATTAATGAGAACAATTGCAGACACAGGTCTTGATAACTTAGGTGTTAACTTAGACCCCGCAAACCTTATTATGTACGGAAGAGCAAACCCCGTTGACGCTGTTGGTATTTACGGCGACAAGGTTCGTGGCGTTCATCTTAAGGATGGTAACTATCCTTCAGGCGACTTCTCCAAGCTCGGTCACGAAACAAAGGTAGGCGAGGGTAGCGTAAACTATCCTGCGTTTATCAATAAGCTTGTAAAAGAGCAGGGCTATGCAGGTGACCTTTACATCGAGAGAGAAATCTCCGGTGAACAGCAGATTAAGGATATTAAAGACACAATAGTTTATATTAAAGATTTACTTAAATAATTAGAGGGGGATTTTAATATGTTAACAGTTGCATTAATCGGTTACGGTGGTATGGGTAAAATGCACGGCAAGTGCTATGCTGCATTAAAGGATGTAGTTAAGCTTGTTGCAGTTGCTGATGTAACACCCGAATCAGGCGCAGAAAAGTATGCAGAAGAAATGGGCGCAAAGTTTTATGCATCGGGAAATGACCTTCTTGCAGCAGAAAAGCCCGATATCGTTGATATCTGCCTTCCCACATTCCTTCACACAGAATATTCTGTAAAGGCAATGGAAATGGGATGCCACGTATTCTGCGAAAAGCCCATCTGCTTAAATGAAGATGAGGCAAAGTTACTTCTTGAAACAGAAAAGAAGACCGGCGTAAAGTTCCAGGTTGGTCAGGTTGTTCGTTTCATGAAGGAATATAAGTGGCTTAAGAAAGCCGTTGAAGAGGGAAGATACGGAAAGGTATTGTCAGGTGTATTTACCCGTCTTTCCTGCAACCCCAGATGGGCATGGAACAACTGGTTCAACGATCCTGAAAAGAGCGGAACAATGGCTCTTGACCTTCACGTTCACGATGTTGACTTTATCCGCTATATTTTAGGCGAACCCGATACAGTTGAATCAAAGTGCACAAGAAATGAAGAAGGCGTTCTTCAGCAGATTTTCACAACCTACACCTATGGCGATGCAGTTGTTACTTCCGAGGGTGTATGGGACTATCCCGGCAAGTTCCCCTTCAGCTCCGGCTTCCGTGTAAAGATGGAAAAGGGTACTGCGGTACTTGACAGAGGTCTTAAGTTCTATCCCGTTGACGGCGAACCCTTCGTTCCCGAAATGGAAGCAGAATTTGAAGGCAAGCTTGATGCAGGTCTTAATGTATCAAGCCTCGGCGGATATTATACAGAGCTTCGTTACTTCGTTGAAGAAATCATCAAAGGCAACGGTAAGCCCATCGCTCCTTTATCTGAGGCAATCAAGTCTGTCCAGCTGGTATGGAAGGAAATCGAATCTGCAGGCGGCAAGGTAAAGAAATAAGTAATAAAAACTCAGGCTTTTATAAAGCCTGAGTTTTTTTATCCGCAATTACGTGGGTGATGCACTAAAAAATTATCCTTTGCGCTTGAAAAATAAATGGCTGTGTGATAAAATGGATTTATGGATTGAGAAAGTTTTTTGTTTTTAACTTAATGCGAAGGTATGAAAGATTGTCGAATTTTGGCGAAAGGAAGCACAGTCATGAAAAAACTTAAAATAACTGTTTTAATCATAGTATCTGCATTTGTACTATTTTGGATTGGTTCAATTGCTATGTGCGAGTATAATACATATAAGTATGGTGAAATTTTTAGAAATACAAAAATACATGATATTGGCGGAGAAGGATATTTAGATGATTGCAATATAAAAGTTTTAAAGTACAACAACGATTACGCTAAAGTATATGCTGTTTTTAAAAATGACTTGAATGAAGTTGGTTTACTTTATTACTTTACGAAAAATGATGATGGCAATTGGATTTTTGATTATTATGATGCTGTATATTCAAAGACAGGGAGTGCAGATGGGTTTATTTGGCCGTATGGAAGATAAAATTAAAATTGTTGGTCTTGGATTAACACAATGTACGACCTAAAACATTGGCATCTAGATTATACAGTCTTTATATAAAGAGTGTTGACGAAAGGAGAAAGGAAAATGAAAAAATGCATAATATTAATAGTTTTATGTGTGCTTTGTACTGTTGTCGCTAGTGGTATTTTTTATCAAGTAGGATTTAAGAATGCAAAAAAAGAATATGAATTAAAATTAGAAAAAGAAATTGAAATAGTTGATGATACTCCTATTGATGAAGCAATTGGGCAATTGGATTATCCATTGATAGATATTGCATTTAATGATGGAAACGAATATACAATTGTTATTTGTAACGGTATATATA
>JAZRHF010000089.1:0-10932 GCA_045644565.1 Clostridia bacterium
AGTTTTGGATTAGAGATTTTCAGATTTAAGACAAGACATAAAAAATCCCGATATACTGGCGTATTTCGGGATTTTTTTGCGCCGTATTAACGGAAAATATCAAGCCAAAACCGATTCATCCCCAAGTGAGGACGCCGAAGGTCTGCTCTTTTTTTGTTGCTAAAAAAGTGGATATGTGCTATAATGATTCTTGGTAAGTTGAAATTATTTATATTATTGATTTGATGAGGATTCGTGTTATCATATTCAATATTTTCCTTGATAATTGTCTGCAGCTAAATCTTATGTGGTGCAATTAATTAAATAAAAAAATTGAGGTGCTTATGAAATATTCTGATGTTTTTTATAAAAAAAGCTCCCGCATATTGCTGGGAACAGCCTATTTCGGCGACGGAATAAGCGAAGAAGATTCTTTCGGGATTATGGATGCCTATGTTGCCATGGGCGGAACACACATTGATACGGCAAGGCTTTATGCCGACGGTAAGTCCGAGGAGATTGTTGGTAAATGGGTAAGAGAAAGAAAAGCTTTTGACATCCAGGTTTCCACAAAAGGCGGATTTCCGAAGGCTGATGCTCCTGAGGTTGGTCGCCTTTCTGAAAGCGAGATAAGAGAAGACCTTGATAAAAGCCTTAAAGCCACAGGCTTTGATTGTATAGACTTTTACTGGCTTCATCAGGACGATGAAAAAAGGGAAGCCGGAGAGATAATTGAAACGCTTAACGCCCTTGTTAAGGAAGGCAAGATAAGGGATTTCGGAGTTTCCAACTGGACAACAGAAAGGATAAAGGAAGCAAAAGACTATGCCGCAGCCCACGGCATTAAGGGGATAAGTGCAAGTCAGTTGCGGTTTAATCCTGCCGTTATGAACGAGGAGGGAAAAATATCCCGACTTGTGGGCATGGATAAAGAAAATTTCGAATTTTATAAAAATGAAAATATGCCGGTTGTGGCTTATTCATCCCAGGCAAAAGGCTTTTTCTCCAAGATGTCGGAATTGGGCGAAAGTGCTCTTTCCGATAAGGCGAAAAAGAGATACTTAAATGAAAAGAACCTTGAAACCTTAAAGGTTCTTGAAGAATTGTCGCTTAAATATAACTTAAGCATCGCATCGGTAATTTGCGGCGCATTCTGCTCTATATCGGAGCCTGTTACTTTCCCCCTGATCGGCGGAAGCAGAGTTTCCCAGATAGAGGACTCGATGAAGGGCGCTGACGTTACCTTTGAAAAGGAAGAAATTGAGAAAATTTTTAGATTTGTGCTGTAAAAAAAGTCCTGAAGCATTAGCTTCAGGACTTTTTTTATTTTAACTTTATTGAATTTTTTGTGATTTTGCTTTTCAGTGCGGGCGGAACATCGGAATCTGTTACGATATAGTCGGCAACCGCAAGGTCTGATATTTTGGTAAAAGCACAACGGTCAAACTTTGAGTGGTCTGCCGCAACGATGTTTACGCTTGACTGCTGAAGCATAATTCTGTCGATTTCCGCTTCCTTATCATAATATGTGGAAAAGCCGTGTTCTGTATCAATACCGTCAACGGACAAAATAAGCTTGTCGGCGTGATAGCTTTTAAGCTGTCTTATGGCATCGTCACCGAAAGTGAACTGATATTTGGAGTTTATAAGTCCGCCGAGCAGGATAATGTTGAAATTAGGATTAGAGGTGCCTTCCAAAGCAATGGAAATGGAATTAGTAACGATGCTTAAGTTAAGATTCTGGGGAAGGGCACGAAAAACCAAAAGAGTGGTTGTGCCGGAGTTAAGCATAATCGTGTCGTTATCCTCAATCATTTCCGCAATTTTTGCGGCAATGACTTCCTTCTGCTCCTGATTGGTGGACATACGCTGATTTAAACTCATACTGTAATAGGGCTTGTATGAGCTTACGGCACCGCCGTGAACACGGGTGAGCAGGCCTTTGTATTCCATATCCGCAAGGTCGGTTCGGATTGTAACTTCGGAAATATCGAAAAGCTTGCTAAGATGTGAAACCTTTACACTTCCGTCACGATTAAGTAATTCCAAAATTTTTTTTCTTCTGTCGTCAGCAACCATAATTCCAACTCCTAACTTTAATGATACAATTATACATCAAACTTTCGATTTTGTCAACAAATGCAAAAATCGAAAGTAAAAACTTTCGATTTCTTCCGAAACGAAAATGAATCAAAAATTTTTATTGACAAAAGGGAAGCTTTATTGTATAATTGTATAGTAATTAAACACGGCAATAAATGATTAAATAAAAAATGAAAAAGGAGAATTTATTATGACTAAAAATTGGGCAAGCATGGACCTTACAAAGGTTCCTAATATGGTTACAAGCCAGGTTCCCGGACCGAAATCTGTTGAGTATCACGAAAGATGCGCAAAGTATATGAAGGGCTATTCCAGCCAGGTTCAGTTATTCCCCGTATCTTTTGAATCAGGCTATGGATACACACTTACAGACGTTGACGGAAATACATATCTTGACTTTTCATCCGGTATCTATGTAACAGGTCTCGGACATTGTCATCCCAAAATCAGCGAAGCTGTTGCAGAGCAGGCAAAGAAGCTTATGAACTGCCACGACTTCACAACAAAGGTTAAGATGGAACTTGTTGAAAAGCTTCACGAAATCACAGGCGGACGTTTTGGCGGCTTCCAGTTCTACGATTCAGGTACAACTGCTGTTGAAGCAGGACTTCGTTGCGCTCGTGCAGCAACAGGCAAGCAGGAATTCATTTCCTTCTTCAGAGATTTCCACGGTAAGACCTACGGTGCAAACTCCCTTGCGGTAGTTGGCCCCGACACACATATGAGAGCACCCGGCTTTATGCTCGTTCCTCGTCCCAATCCTTACAGAGACTTCTTCGGAAGAAGTGAGGAAGAGGCTTGGAAGGATTCTTTTCCCTATATCAACATGATCGAAGGTATGCTTGACAACGCTTGTGCATCAGGCGGTAAGAACGTGGCTGCCATCGTACTTGAACCCATCCAGGGTTGGGGCGGATCCATCATTCCTCCTGCTGACTTCATTCCCGCTCTTCGTGCCCTTTGCGACAGAAGAGGCATTCTCCTCTTTGCTGACGAAGTTCTTAACTGTATGGCAAGAACAGGTAAGTACCTTGCTATGGATCACTGGAATGTAACAGCTGACATCACAACACTCGGTAAGGGCTTTGGTAACGGCTTCCCCGTAACTGCTCTTGCAGTATCAAAGGAACTTGCTCCTCCAATTGAAAAGATTTCCGCTTCTTCAAGCTACGGCGGTAACCCCATGGCTTGTATCGCAGCTCTTGAATCTATCAGAGTTATCGAAGAAGAAAATCTTAACGAGCGTTCTGAACATCTTGGTAAGATTATGCTTGCGAAGATGGAAAAGATGAAGGAAGCTCATCCCATCATCGGCGACGTTCGTGCAATCGGATGCTTACAGGCAATCGAAGTAGTTAAGGACAGAGATACTAAGGAGCCTTTTGCTGAAGCAGGTAAGATGATTTACCAGAAGGCATTTGAAAAGGGTCTTGCTTGGGTTCCCTCCGGTCACATCCTTCGTATGTCTCCTCCCATGATTTTGGACGACGAGGCTGCATTAAAGGGTCTTGACATCATTGAAGAAGCAGTAGCAGAAACCGAGAAGCATTTCGGTTATTAATATGAAAATCTCAAGGGTTATTGCTGAAAAAACTTTTCAGGCAATAACCCTTGAAAAGCTTTAAATAAAGAGAGGTATTTTTATGAGAACAGTTAAATTCGGCCTTATCGGTTGCGGTCTTATGGCAAGAGAGTTTGCATCTGCTGCAGCAAGATGGTGCCATCTTAAAGAAGATATTGCAAAGCCCGAAATCGTTGGTATTTGCTCCGTTGTTCCTGCTGAAATGGATTGGTTTAAGCAGAATTTCCCCGAGATAAAATATGCTGTTACAGACTATAAGGAGCTCCTTGATAAAGAGGATATCGACGCTATTTATTGTGCAGTTCCTCACAATCTCCACGAGCAGTTTTATATAGATATAATAGAAAGCGGTAAGGCTCTTCTTGGCGAAAAGCCCTTTGGTATCGACAAAGCGGCAAATGAAAAAATTATGGAGGCTATTAAAGAAAATCCCGACACATTTGTTCGTTGCTGCAGCGAATTTCCTTACTATCCCGCTATGCAGACAATGATTAACTGGTTTAACGAAGGTAAATTCGGAAAAATTCTTGAAATCCATTGCGGATTTAACCATTGCAGCGATATGGATACACAAAAACCCATCAACTGGAAGAGAATGGTTAAGTTCAACGGTGAATACGGATGCCTCGGCGACCTTGGTATTCACACCCAGCACGTTCCCTTCCGCCTTGGCTTTAAGCCCAAGACAGTTAGAGCGCATTTTTCCAATATCGTTAAGGAACGTCCCGACGGTAAGGGCGGAATGGCAGTTTGCGATACATTTGATAACTGCACAATTTTCACAACTACATTAAATGCAGACGGTGACGAAATTCCCATGACCTTTGAAACAAAGAGAATGTGCCCCGGTTCCACAAACCGCTGGTTCTTTGAAATTTACGGAATGGATTGCAGTGCAAGATTTACAAGTGATGATGCAAATGCATTTTACTACACTTCTTCCTGGGGCAAGGAACAGTCCTGGAACAGAATTATCATCGGCTACAAGCCTATGATTCCCACAATTACAGGACCTATCTTTGAATTTGGCTTTACAGATGCAATTCAGCAGCAGATTGCCGCTTTCATAATGGAATATGAAGGAAAGGAAGTTCCCTTCGGACTTTTCACTCCCGAAGAAACCGTACTTTCTCACACAATGGCTACTGCGGCACTTAAATCCTTCTACAACAAGACCGTGGAAGTAATTGACTAAAAAAGCTTTATTTTGATTTTGAGGAGATAAAATATGAATAAGAAAATTGCTTTTGTTTGTTTCGGTGAAATAAACACACCCATTGACAGACTTAATATGAAGCACGACGAAGGTCTTGCTGTAATAAAAAATTTAGGCTATGAAGTTTTTGACGGCGGTTTAGTAATTGACGATCCCGAATATAAAACAGCAGATGCCGCTGTTGCAAAAATCATTGATAAGGACTTTTCTGCATTGGTTGTTTGCGTTGCAGGTTGGGTTCCCACTCACGCGGTTGTAAGAGTGACAGACCATTTCAGACACATTCCCATGCTTCTTTGGGGACTTTGCGGCTGGAAAGAAAACGGCAGAATCATCACAACCGCAGAGCAGGCAGGTACAACTGCGATAAGACCTGCTTTTGAAGCACTCGGCTACACCTTTAAGTATGTATATAACGTAATCGGCAAGGACTATCCTTTAGCTAAGATTAATTCCTTCCTTACAGCAGCTTGTGCAAAGAAGGAACTTCGATCTGCAAAGGTTGGTACAATGGGCTACCGTGATATGTTACTCTACGGCACACAGTTTGAAGGAAACTCTATGAGAGGCAAAATCGGTGTTGAAGTTGAACCCTTCGAAATGCTGGAAATGGTACAGAATCTTGAAAAGCTTGATGCTGCTGATATTAAAGCAGGTGTTGACTTTGTAAAGGCAAACTGGAAATTCAACAAAGAATGTGATGATTCCGTTATTGAAAACGGCGTAAAATACGCTCTTGCAATCACTATGAAAATAAAAGAGCGCGGTTGGGAAGCTATTACTTTGCTTGACGTTGACGGTATGAAAAAGCTTCTTGGATTCCCTCCCGCAATGGTATTTATGCTTTTAGAGCATTACACAGGCGTATTAACCATTCCCGAAAACGACATTATGGGTGCTGTTACCCAGATACTTATGAAGTATTTGTCAGGACAGATAGTTCCTTATCTTGAATACTATGAATTCTTTGAAGAAAGCATGTTAATCGGCGTTCCCGATTTCGTGCCCAAGGCTGTAACAGATGGCGACGTAACAGTTCTTCCTGCGGCTTTCGGTCTTCTTAATTCTTCTCTTCTTAACGTATCCAAGGTTAAGACAGGATATGTTACCTGCGCAAGACTTTATTACCTTAACGGTAAGTATAAGATGCACGTTTACACAGCAGAGGCAAAGAATCCTCCCGCTTGGAACGAATACGGATGGGACGATCCCGCTCCTCAGCTTCCCAGCCTCGAGGTATTCCCCGACAGCTGCACAGTAGAAGAATTTGCTGAAAACGTAGCAGGTCAGCACGTTTTGGTTGCTTACGGCAACTTTACGGAAGAAATTAAGGACTTCTGTAAGATGATGGACATCGAGCTTGTAATGTGACAGGGTGACAAAGATGTATTTAGGAATTGATTTAGGTTCAACCAACATCAAGGCGGCACTTTACGATGAAAAAATGAATCTTAAAGACCGCAGAAGTATTCCCGTAACCTACATAAGAGAAAACGGCTTTGTTGAGTTTGACGCAAAGGTTTATGCGGAAAATTTAGTGGCTTTGCTTTCCGGTATGCTGGTTGAAAATAATGTGAAATCCGTCTCGGAAATCGCATTTACAGGTCAGGCGGAATCTCTTGTCTGCGTGGGAGAGGATGGCTTTCCCCTTATGAACGCCATTTCCTGGATGGATGAACGTTCGGGAAAAGAGTGTGAAGAGCTTTCAAAGCTTTTCACAAAGGAAGAGTGCGAAGCCGTAACAGGTCAGCAGGCGGTTCTTCCCACCTGGCCCGCAACTAAAATTTTGTGGCTTAAAAGAAACAAGGGCGAAATTTACGAAAACACAAAAACCTATATGCTCATTAAGGACTATATCGTATATTACTTAACGGGCATTAAGGCTTCGGATATGTCCATTGCAACATTTTCTTTCTACTTTGACATATATAAAAAATGTTACTGGAAAAAGATGCTTGATGCAATCGGAATAACGGAAGATAAGCTTCCTCCCTTATGTGAGCCCTGCTCCGCCGTTGGAATGTTAAAGGCAGATATTTTAGAAAAGCTCGGACTTACGGGAGAAACAAAGGTTAACGTGGGAACACTTGACCACTTTGCGGGAATGATAGGAACCGGAAACATCGGAATGGGTAAAATCACCCTTTCTACCGGTACCGTTATGGCAATGGCAACCTTTTCAAAGGAGCCTTGCGACGATATAAGAGGCATTGCAATGCACTACGGATTTCTTCCCGATACACACATTATGCTTCCCGTTGCGGAAAGCGGCGGTGTAAGCCTTGAGTGGTTTAAAAATTCCTGTCTTAAGGATGTAAGCTTTAAGGATATTGATGCAGAGGCTGAAAAGAGAAGGGGGAATGAACTTTTGTTCCTGCCTTACATTGTAGGTACGAACTCTCCCGAGTTTGACAGCCGTGCAACAGGTGTTTTCTGGGGACTCAGAGGTGAACACGATGCCTATGATATGGCACTTGCCGTTATGGAAGGCGTTGGCTTCCTTCTTAAAAAGAATCTTTTGTATATTGAAAAAAACGGAACTAAGGCAAATGCCATAATAGCAACAGGAGGCGGCTCGAAGAGTGACCTCTGGTGTCAGCTTCAGGCAGATATTACAAATATTCCCATAATGGTTCCCAAGGAAAAGGAAGCGGCGTGCCTCGGTGCTGCCATAATTGCAGCAGTAGAAGGCGGTGTACTGGAAAGCTATGAAGAAGCGGCAAAATCAATTGAATTTGAAAAGATTTATACACCGAAGGAAGATAAAAATCTTTCTGAAAAGTTTGAAAAGTTCAATAAGCTTTATGAATTTGCCTGCGAATTAGGAGGAAATAAAAATGAGTAAAATAAAAATCGGATGGAGCGAAAAAAGCATAATTCCCGAAGGTGCAAAGGTTAGCCTTGCCGGACAGTTTTACGAAAGAGTATCAGATCAGGTGGAATCGCCCTTAACAGTAACTGCATTTGCCGTTGAAAGCGGTGCTGATGCCTTTGTTATATGTTCCTGCGACCTTGTGGCAACAAGCCATAAGCTTCTTTGCTCTGTAAGAGAGAGGGTGGAAGGTAAAATTGACCTTCCGACAGATAAGATTATCGTTGGAGCAATTCATACCCATACCGCTCCTGCCTATGCAGGAAGAAGTGATACCTTCGGCGGAGGACTTAAGAGCCTTCAGCGATTCACTCCCGAAGGTGTGAAATACGAAGAGCTTGCGAAAACCGATGCCGAGGATATTTTCAGAGATGAAGAAGCTCATACCTATATTGCAGACAGAATTGCAGAAGCTGTAATTGAAGCCTGGAACAAAAAGGATGAGGGAATGTATGCAGAGGCCTTCGGAAGAGCGGCTGTAGGTATGTGCAGAAGAGTTTGCTATGACGACGGAAGCGCAAAAATGTGGGGAGATACCAACAAGGCAAACTTTACAGCCCTTGAAGGCGGAAACGACTCGGGTATTGAAATTTTATTTACATACGATAAAAACAAAAAGCTTACGGGCGTTGTTGCAAACGTTGCCTGCCCCGCCCAGGTTTTGGAGCACAGAAACTTTATGTCTTCAGACTACTGGGGCAAGGTAAAGGAATTTTTAAGAGCCGAATACGGCGAGGATTTATATGTTCTCGGTCTTATCTCTGCGGCAGGCGATCAGTGCCCCCGTGATATGATAAGATGGGTTGAACCCGAAACTCCCATAAACGATCCTAACATCGAGCGTGACTATGTAATCGAAAGAACGCAGGATCCTTCAATGTTTGATGTTTCCGGCTGTAAAAAGGTAGCAAGAAGAATTTCCGACGAAATCAAATATGCGTTTGAAGAAGTTACTTCATACGTTTCAGAGGCGGAGCTTATCCATAAGACCTTTAAGCTTGATATGCCCGTACGCCGTGTTACCATAGAGGAAAAGGACAAGGCTGAAGAGGCAATAAAAAGATATTTTGAGCAGAATAAAACGGGAACGATAAACTTCAACGATACTGCAAAGCTTCATATTCATGCGGGAACACTTGCGAGATTTGAAGATCAGCAGACGAAGAATATTGACGAAATTGAAGTACATATAATCCGTCTCGGAAACATTGCTTTTGCAACCAACCCTTACGAGCTTTTCCTTGACTACGGAAATCAGATGAGAGCGAGAAGCAAGGCAAAGCAGACCTTCTTGATTCAGCTTTGCTGCGGTTCAAAGGGCTATCTTCCTACCAAAAAGGCAGAGGCGGGAAGCCATTACTCTGCTTATGTTTCAAGCGGTGTTACAGGACACATTGGCGGAGATTTGCTTGTGAGAAAGACGGTTACGGAAATAAACGAAATGTTTAAGTAAAAAAATTCAATAAAGAATTTTTTTGCTGATACATTGCCGAAGCGTTGAAGCGTAGGCGATGTAAAATGAAAAACGCAAATTGCCTTGAGCGAGGGAGCGACAAAAGGAGCGAGAACAGCGGGGGCTGTGCGTTTTTTGTAAAAAATTCAATAAAAAAGACACAAATATACATAGCTTTATATCTGACAAAATTTAAGGGGATGCTTTGCTTTGGGATTACTTACACAGCCAAAGGGCGTAAGGTTTTCAAATAAATATCTCATAATGTTTTTCCTGCCCGTGTTTTTTGAACAGCTTATGCTGGCAGGTCTGGGTTTTGCCGATACCTGGATGGTGTCTGCAAAGCTCGGAACAACGGCTCTTGCAGGCGTGGCGCTTGTAAACAGAATAGACACTTTTGCAAAGCAGTTTTTATTTGCCCTTGCTCAGGGCGGAAGTGTTGTACTTGCCCAGTACATAGGGGCAAATGATGAAAAAGACGCCAAAAAGTCAATGAAAGCCAACATTCAGATTGTGGTTCCGATAGGCATTTTGTTTATGCTCTTTATGGTTTGGGGAAAAGAGCTTTGTATAACCCTCTTCTTTGGAAAAGCGGAAAAGGAAGTAATTGAGGTAAGCTTAAAATATCTTTCCGTTACGGCAATTTCCTATCCCTTTGCGGCACTTTATTATGCCGGCACATCTCTTTTAAGAGTTATGGGAAAAACAAAGATTACATTTATAAGCTCCGCTGTTATGATGGGAATAAATTTAGGACTTAAATATATCTTTATATTCTTACTTGATGAGGGTGTGGAAGGTGCGGCACTTTCTACACTCATCGCAATGGCAATAGTCGGATTTATCCTGATTTTAATGCTGACTTCAAAGAAAAATCCCGTAAAGCTTGACGGTGCATTAAAGCCGGAACTTGACCTTAAAATGTCAGCAAGAGTGCTTAAAATTGCTGTCCCCAACGGAATTGAACAGGGAATGTTTCAGCTTGGTGCAGTGATTCTTGCAGGACTTGTATCGGGACTTGGCGAAGATGCCATAAATGCAGACCATGTGGCAAGAAATATAAGCCCGGTGCTTCACAGTGTTTCCGCAGGCTTCAACGCCCTTATAATGACCGTGGTCGGTCAGTGTATCGGAGCAGGGGATATAAGTGAGGCTATACGTTATAAAAAACATATTGTAAAAATGAACCATCTTTTTGTGCTTTTGTCGGCTGTGATATTCTTGCCGTTGTTCAGACCGCTCATAAAACTTTTCGGAGTTTCGGCACAAACGGAAGTCTGGACATTGCAAATTTTAATTCTTTATGCAATATTCTCAGTTTTCTTCTATCCGCCAAGCTTTGCAACGGCTTCGGCACTTAGAGGTGCAGGGGATACAAAGTTTGTAATGGTTGCGGCAGCATCTTCAATGTTTGCCTTCAGAATAGGAGCTGCATATCTTGCAGTTTATGCCTTTAATGCAGGTGTACTCAGCATATGGATTGTAATGCTTCTTGACTGGGTTGTAAGAACGGTTATATTTGAATTAAGATTTAAGCACGGTAAATGGAAAAATCATCGTGTAATATAAAAAATGCCCTGTGCCAAAATGAAGTGAACCCCAAAGTTTAGACAAAATTAAATATTAACTTGCGAATGAGTTCGGTATTGTACCGGACTCATTCCTTTTAGTTTCAAAGAAATTCTTTCGTTGTTGTAATAATCAATATATCTTTTCAATTCATCAAT
>JAZRHF010000090.1:0-15704 GCA_045644565.1 Clostridia bacterium
CCATTTAAGTGTTATTTTCTTATCATCCTTCTTTTCCATATTAACAAAGAAAAGGGATATGAGCAAAAGAATTATTCCGACAACAAGTAACGCATCAACTTCATCTCCAAGAAAAACAATTCCGTATAGCGCCGGAATTACCAGCGAATAGGATGAAATAAGGGATGTCAGTGACAAAGGTCCTTCCATAATGGCTAATACAGAAAAGGCAACCCCCATGCTGTAAAACACTGAAAAGCCAACCGAATAAAGCAGAAATTCATGACTGTATGTAAAGCTTCCTATGGATGATATTATGAAAAACATCGCTGCAATAAGTGCAGATGATGCAGAAAACGCAAACGCTCCGCCTCCTACCTTCACATTGTAGGCTTTTTTCACAATATTCTGAAGCGACACACCAAGTATTGTTGCAATTAAAACTATCGTACTCATAAAATCTTCCTCCCAATAAAATCTTTTATATTTTACAACATAAACTGAATTTTTGCAAGCCGTTTTTTATCCTTACGTTTCCCACATTTCGCACTATATTACACAAAAAGTAAACTCCTTGACTAAAAGCGTTTTTTGCATTATAATGCCTACGGGTGATTTTATGATTATACATTATGATAAGGAAAAGCTCATTTCGGCGCTTTCCGACTTTTCAAATGCGACGGGAATAAACATCAATCTCATCGACAAAGACGGCAACACGCAGATTTTATGGCACGACTATAAGGACTATTGTGTTATTCCGCCTTATTGCCGTTTTATCCATTCGGACCCTTCAGGAAGCAAAAACTGCATTATGTCAGATACATCTTTAATTGAAAAATGCAGGCTTTCCGGAAAGGCAGAAAAGCACATCTGTCACGCCGGTCTTCTGGATATTGCGGTTCCCATTACCCATAGCGGTATGATTTTGGGCTTTATTATTTTAGGACAGATAAGAACGGAGAAGGATTTTGAAAAGGTTTATCCTCTTATTTCCCGTTCAAACTTTAAAAAGGAGGAGCTGAAGCGAAACTTTGAAGCCCTTCCCCTTTTCACCGACAGCAGAATTCAGGGAATTATAAATGTTGCGGTTATGCTGACAAAATATATTCTTACCGAAAATATGGTAAAGGCAAGAAGCGGGAAAAACATTGACCTTCTCACGGAATTTATAGAGAAAAATATTGACCGCCCACTTTCTCCCGATTTAATTTCAAAGGGTACATTCCTTTCAAAAACCACACTATACAAGCTTTCAAACACTCATTTCGGCGTTCCTTTAAGCGAATACATCAATATGAAAAAGGTTGATAAATCTCTCGATATGTTACTCACCAGCGACCGTTCAGTTGAAGAAATTGCCCACAGATTCGGTTTTACCTCATCATCCTATTACGGAAAAGTTTTCAAGAAATATAAGGGGATGTCCCCATCGGCATATAAAAAGAAGTGTTCTATGTAACCGACAGCAAAAAATTAAAGATTTTTCGACAAAAAAAGCAATAAATTGCATTGACTTAAGTAAAAAATACATATATAATGTATATGTATTTTTTAAAGAGGTGTTTTTATGTTAAAGAAAATTTCTGATATCGGTATAGTACCGGTTATAAAAATCAATGACGTTGAAAAAGCTGTTCCTCTTGCAAAGGCTTTAATCGACGGCGGTCTTCCCATTGCTGAAATCACATTCAGAACAGATGCCGCTGAAGAATCCATAAGACGTGTATCCGAAGCATTTCCCGAAATGCTTGTTGGTGCAGGAACAGTTCTTACAATAGAACAGGCCCAGCGTGCAAAAAATGCAGGTGCAAAGTTCATCGTAAGCCCCGGCTTCAATCCCAAGGTTGTTTCCTGGTGCTTGGAAAATGACATCATTCCCACACCCGGTTGCACATCTCCCACAGAAATTGAACAGGCTTTAGAGCTTGGCTTAAAGGTTGTAAAGTTCTTCCCCGCAGAGCAGAGTGGCGGCATTGATAAGATCAAGGCATTATCCGCTCCCTACGGCAATCTTAAGTTCATCCCCACAGGCGGTATCGGACTTGATAACTTAACAACATATATCACAAACAAGAAAATCCTTGCTTGCGGCGGAAGCTTTATGGTTAAGGAAGAATATATCGAAAACGGCGAATGGGACAAGATTACAGAGCTTACAAAGAAGGCTGTTTCCATTATGCTTGGCTTTGAAATCGGCCACATCGGCGTAAATACAGCAGATGCTTCTGACGCTTCCGATGTTGCAGTTAAGTTTGCAAAGGCATTCGGAGGATTGGAAACTACCGAAGGTAACTCCAGCATCTTCGCAGGAAAGATTATCGAAATCATGAAGGGCAAAGGCAGAGGCGTAAACGGCCACATCGCAATCAAGACAAACTCTGTTGACAGAGCAGTTTACCACTTAAAGGCACAGGGTATTGAATTTGACGAATCTTCTGCTCTTTACAATGCAGACGGCTCAACGAAGGTTATATTCTTTAAGGATGAAATTGCAGGCTTTGCACTTCACCTTCTTCAGAAATAAGAGAAAGGAAGTTTTATTATGAAAAAAGTTGTTACACTCGGCGAAATTATGTTAAGACTTAAGTCTCCCGGACTTGAAAGATTTATGCAGTCTCCCATGTTAGAGGCAACATTCGGCGGCGGCGAAGCAAACGTTGCTGTTTCTCTTGCAAACTTCGGTATGGAAGCAAAGTATGTTACAGCTATTCCCCAGCACGACATTACATACGCTCTTACCTGCCAGCTTCGTGGTTTTGGTGTAGACGTATCCGACATCGTATATTCTGAAGGAAGACTCGGTACATACTACCTTGAAACAGGCTCCAACCAGAGACCTTCCAAGGTTATTTATGACAGAGCTTATTCTTCCATCGCTCTTGCAACTCCCGATCTTTTCGATTTTAAGAAGATTTTTGACGGAGCAGAGTGGTTCCACATCACAGGTATTACTCCCGCTCTTTCCCAGAGCGCAGCTGATGTTTCCATCGCTGCTTGTAAGGCTGCAAAGGAAATGGGCTTAAAGGTTTCCTGCGACTTAAACTACAGAAAGAACCTCTGGAAGTATGGCAAGGAAGCTAAAGAAGTTATGAGAGAACTCGTTAACTATGTTGACGTTATTATCGCAAACGAAGAAGACTGTCAGAAGTCTCTCGGTATCGAAGCAGGAAGCGACGTTACAGGCGGTCACCTCGACACAGCTAAATACGAAGCACTTGCAAAGGAAGTATTAAAGATGTACCCCAACGCAGAAAAGATTGCTATCACCCTTCGTGAGAGCAAGAGCGCAAACCACAATGACTGGTCCGCTTGTATCTGCGACGGTAAGGAATTCTACGTTTCCAAGAAGTATGAAATCAAGGACATCGTTGACAGAGTTGGCGGCGGTGACTCCTTCGGTGCAGGTTTAATTTACGGACTTCTTAACTATGACGATATGAAGAAGGCTCTTGAATTTGCAGTTGCAGCAAGCTGCTTAAAGCACACCATCATCGGTGACTTTAACAGAGTAACCGTTAAGGAAGTTGAAACCCTTATGGGCGGCGACGGTTCCGGACGTGTGCAGAGATAAGCCAAATTTTTTCAACAAAGAAAAAATTGTCAGGCATTGCCGAAACCCGTTCAAGGGTGAAGGCAATACAATGAAAAATCCGAATAGGATTTTTTCGGAATGCGCACTCTACAAAAGAATCACTAACCTTTTCAATAAATGAAAAATGCAAAAAGGTCAGTTCCTTTCGGAACTGACCTTTTTTCTTACTTTCCTAATATATTTATCGTTGCATAGGCATCTGTTGCCTTGCTGTCAAATTCGATATCCATAATAATTCTGTTTTTGGGAAGAACTTTCTCACCTGCTGTTATCTTTATCTTACATTCCGTTTTAAGCTCGGGATGAGCAGGATTATAATATCTGTCGATAAACACGGTTTTATCGTAGGTTGCACTCCATCCTTCGGGAAGGTGAAGTGTGATATATGCATAGCGCTGGTCAACCTTTAAGTTTTTCATATAAAGAGTAAGCTCAATTTCTTCGCCGGGTGCGATTTCGGGCTTCCTTTCAAATTCAATGAAGCCGTCTGTATGTACGGTGTGGAAAGCTTCAAAGCTGTAACGCTTAAACTTAAAATTATCTCTTACATCGGGAAGTCCGAAAAGGTGAGTTTCTACGCTGGTCTGATCCCACCATGCACTGCCTTTTATGTTATCGTCAAACTTCGTTTCTCCATCGGTAAATTCCATTACCATATTATTCGCTCTGAACACCATGGGAATCATTCTCATAACACGCTCTGTAAGCTTTGTGCAACTTGTTGCCGCCATTGTATCATCAGGCGCAATGCAGATGCTCTTAATCGAATCGCCGATATATTCTCTCCAGTCTGTGGGGATTTTTTCAGCACCGTACATTATACCCATAATTGCACCAACGGTTGCACCGGTACAGTCGGTATCGTCACCGCAGTTAATGGAGTAAATCATACTCTTTTTAAAGTCGCCCTCACCGTAGATAAGACCGATTAACACAAATGCCACGTTGGACGGAGCCTGGAACCAGCCAAGGTCGGAGTTCATCTTTACAATTTCCTCACGAGCCTGTCTGTAATCAACGCCTGCATCATATAATTCAATTACCTTTTTAACGCTTTTATATACTCTGCTTTCTTCTGATATAAATGCAAGGGATTTATCTATAAGTGTGCGAAGGTCATTTTCTCTGAACGCAAGGCTCTGCAGCGCGGCGGTGAAAAGCTCGGCAGAAGTACCTTCGCTCGTTCCGTGGTCAACCGATGCATCCATAAATGCATAGCGGCAGGCAATCTCGGGATAACCCGGAGCAAGGCACGCCCATATTTCAGAACGAATCCACGCACCGTTGGAGTGACGCCATACTTCGTTATTAAGTTCGCCCGACATAGGGGGCAAAAATCCTGCGACGAGATTACTCTTACCCACGCCGTATTCGTTCCAATGGGGTGTTATAAACTGAAGCCAGTATTCGGAAAGTACAGTTGCAGATAAGTGCCAGGGGCCTTCCTGCTCAACTGCACGAAGCCAGATAAGCTGAAGATCCAAATCGTCGTTCGGAAGAGGCTCGCCTTTAGCGGATTTAAACCCCTCTATATCCTGCATTGAGCTGCTTCCCTCATAGGGAGTTCCCATTGTTCCTCCGATGTTTTTACCAATCCAGCAACCTAAAATTTTGTCTTTTAATTCTTCTTTATTTAAGTAAAACATAATAATCCCTCCTTAAATTCATTATACAAAAAAAGATGCTATCCGTAAATAGCATCTTTTTACTTTTATTTATCACTTTTTTACTTTTTTCTGTATTCGGACGGAAGTATTCCTTTAAACTGCCTGAATTTTTTATAAAATACCGTCATATTCGTAAATCCCGATTCCTTTGCAACTTCTTCCACGGAAAGCTTCCCTTCAGAAAGAAGCTCTGCTGCCTTTTCAACACGTTCTCTTTGAACATATTCTGTAAAGTTCATACCGCAATAGCTTTTGAAAAGTCTCGAAAAATAGGATGGATTATACAAAAATTCATGGGCTACGGAAGAAAGGGTTATCTTTTCCCCCGAATGATTTTTTATATATTCCGAAAACTCAGAATTTATCTTTAATGAAGTTTCGGCATCCGCTCTTGAAAGCTTTCTGAAAAGCTTTACCAGAATAAGGGATAAATAGCTTCGTACGGCAGTTTCATAGCCTGCTTCCTCTTTTTCAATTTCCTTTTCAAGACTTTGGAAAAGCTCCGCTATCCCCTCATTCTTCTTAAAGGAAACCTTTGGAGATGCCTTTTTGATATCATTGTCAAAGTCGGAAAATGCCGTAAGCATCAAAAGGGCAAATATGTTGTCGGAAAGAGCATTATCCTCTCCGAAAAACTCTCCTTTTATAAGGATTTCGTAAAAGTTCATTATGCCTTCTGTACTGTAAGCGTGGCTCTCTCCCGGATTTACGAAAAGCAGGTCTCCTTCTTTCGCCTCATAGGAAATTCCGCCAATTTCATGGATTCCGCTTCCGCCATAGATATAAATTATCTCCGCAAAGTCGTGACTGTGGGGCGGAACAAAGGTTTTCCCTGCATTTTTCTTTACCTTGAGATGGCAAAGCTTGCCCCCTACTTCGTCGATTTTATAGTTTTTCATTCTTCTTTTGCAAGCTTTTCAAGAACATCTACAGCGTCTTTTAACCAGTCGCCGTCGAAAAGCTCTATCATACCTGCATCGCAGGCAGCCGCAAGCTTAGGCTCAAAGGGAATTCTTCCGAGTACGGGAAGATTTTTGGATGCCGCAATTTCGTCGATATGACTTTCACCAAATATCTTAATCTGCTTTCCGCAGTCGGGACAAGTTGCATAGCTCATATTTTCAACAAGACCGAGAACGGGAATGTTCATTATATTTGCCATGTTAAGTGCCTTTTCAACAATCATTCCAACAAGCTCCTGAGGAGATGCCACAACGATTATTCCGTCAATTGGAAGTGACTGGAATACTGTTAAAGGCACGTCGCCTGTTCCGGGAGGCATATCAACAAACATAAAGTCAACATCGCCCCAGATTACATCTGTCCAGAACTGCTTTACCGCACCTGCAATAACGGGACCGCGCCATACAACGGGGTCGGTTTCGTTTTCCATTAAAAGATTTATGGACATAAGACGAAGACCTGTCTTTGTCTGAACAGGATAAATTCCGTTTTCTGCGCCAAGTGCCTTTTCCTTTGCTCCGAACATTTTGGGAACGGAAGGACCTGTAATATCCGCATCAAGCACAGCAGTCTGAAATCCTGCTCTCTGGGATAATACGGACATTAAGCCTGTAACAAGGCTCTTACCAACGCCGCCCTTACCGCTTACGATACCGATTACTTTTTTAATATCGGAAAGCTCGTGGGACTTTTCAATCATACTCTCCTTTGTTCTTTCTCCGCAGTTTCCTTCACCGCAGGTTTCACAGTTGTGTGTACATTCGCTCATTTATATCAATCCTTTCTTTATTCTTCACAACTTGCATCAAGCATACCGTTGTCAAAATAATCTTCCACCATCATCTTGATGGTTGCCATTAAGGGAACACCCAAAACCATTCCCGGGATTCCAAACAAATCTCCGAATACTATTACCGCAAGCAGTACCAGAAGAGGGCTTACTCCCGTTGAACGACTTAAAATTTTAGGCTGTATCAAATT
Source organism: Clostridia bacterium (assembly GCA_045644565.1). Lineage (GTDB taxonomy): Bacteria > Bacillota > Clostridia > CAKSNL01 > HGM11501 > HGM11501. The sequence goes on from JAZRHF010000090.1 coordinate 7,186, forward strand.
GGAATCAAGCTGTCCCAAAACAAGCTGGAACAAGAGAATCCATAATGCATTGACCGGTCCTATGGTAAGCATTCCTATAACAAAGGTTACCACCGCAGACACAATAGGCCCGAAAAAGGGAATCATATTACCTATTGCCGCAAGAACACCCAACAGAACTGCATAGGGTATTTTAAAAATACCAAGCACCACCGAAGTTATAACGCCTACAATCAGCGCATCAACGGCAAGTCCTGAAAAATATGAGTAGAAAAGTGCAGGAACTTTCATTATATAGCGCTTTACAACAAGGCTCTTTCCACTTCTGAAAAGCTTATCTCCCGCAGTTTTTGCAAACTTTTTAATTCCCTCCTTATCAAAGAGAATGTATATGGAAAATACAATCCCAAGAAAGAAGTTCAAAAACGATCCTGCTATATTTCCTATTACAGACACATATTTATTTATCTTGCTTAAAGTAAGATTTTCTTTAACGAAACTTCCTATTTTTTCATTTAAGTCCCCAAAAAAATCAATTTCGGAAAGGTATTTATTGCCTTTAAGCAGTTCATCCGCCTTTTCAATGTAGGAAGGGGCATTTATCGCCAGATCCTTTATGTTTCTTGTCAGGCCGGGAAGAATAAAATCAACTGCAATCACCAAAAGAGCAACAATAATCACATATATGCTGAAAATAGAAAGTGCCTTTTTTGCTTTCTTAAGAAACTGCCATTTCGCCTTTCCGATAAGCTCCTCAAGCTTCTCAGTGGGACGCCAGAGGAAAAAGGCAATTATTGTGCCTGTTATGCAAGGCGTAAAAACTCCGACAAAGCTTTTAACATAATCAAGACTGCCTTCATAGTTTTCGGTTATTCTGTAAAAAAGAATAAGCACTATACCTATCCAAAAGAATCTGATCCAATTACTTTGAATTTTTTTCATAGTTCCCTCCGTAATTTAAACTATTACATATATTACCACAAAATATAACTATTTGCAAGTCGAATTTACAGGGTGTCAACTATGGCTTCTCCGTTTTCTTTATACTCTATTCTGTCTCCCGATTTATTTAATGAATCCATGTAAGAAAGATACTCTTCCTTGGATTTGAAAAGAGGTTTATAATTTTCAATTATGCTCTTTGCCCTCTTTCCTCCATCGGAAAGAAGAATGTGAAGCATAGCCATCTGCATTTTAGCTGAAGCAACACAGGCCGCCTCAGGGTCCACAATATAATAATCGCTTCCGTGGGCTGTTCCCTTTGCTCCGCCTGCATAGGGATGCACAACGGGCATAATGCAAGAAAGGTCACCCATATCGGTGCTTCCCGAGCCGAATGAAGAATTCATATCAAAGCTATATTCGGGAATAATTTTTTCTGCCGCTTCCTTTGTTACATTCATCATTTCTCTGTCATTTACCAAAGGTGCATAGCCGGGGATATCCGTTATATCAACATTTGCACCCAAGGACAATGCCGCACCTGTAAGAGCCCTGTTTACCTTTTTATTTGCCTTTACGATAGCATCAAAGTTTGCACCCCTTACATAGCTTTCAAGTACCGCCTTATCGGGGATGGCATTAACCATTTCCCCACCCTTTGTCATTATGGGATGAACTCTTATAATTTCAGGCTCGCTGAAGGTTTCCCTTATGGCGTTTATTGCATTTATACCGCAATTAGCCGCATAAAGAGCATTAACTCCGTTCCAGGGAGAACCTCCTGCGTGAGCTGCAACGCCCTTATATGTTATATTCTTTGCGATACAGCCTACAGAGCCGTTTCTTACAGAAAAGGAATTCGATGTATGCACCATAAATGCAAGGTCAACACCATCAAAAAGACCACGGGACAAAAATTCGCTCTTTCCGCCAAGGTATTTTATTATACCCTGCTTTTTAAGATTATTTCTGAATTCAATTTCAAGCAATTCTTCTGCAGGAACTGCACAAAGCATAATTTTTCCGCAAAGTTCATCGGTAATCCCGGGCTCTTTAAGAGCGGCGGCAACACCAAGGAGTGCCGCACACTGCGCATTGTGACCGCAGGAATGAACTGCACCTGTTTCGGGATCGGACTCGGGATGATTGGGGCAGATTATTGAGTCAAGTTCTCCCAATATTAAAAGCGTAGGTCCAACCTTCCCCGTATCTATTGTTGTACAAAAGCCTGTTATCCCTTCTGCCATGGTAAGTTCATAACCCAAAGCCTTAAAGGCATCCGCCATATATTTTGAAGTTTTAATTTCTTTATATCCCGTTTCGGGATTTTTCCAGATATATCTTTCAGCATCCAAAATAAGCTGTCTGTTTTTTTCAACCGCAACTTTCAATTTTTCCATAAAAACACCTCTTTTTATATTTCAAAGGCATAAATTCCCCTTATGCATCATTAATCTCTGACAACGCCTGCAGCTCTTGCTCCGCCAAAATCGCCGTTTTCATCGGCAAATCCAAAGGAGTAAAGAGCTCCGTCAACCGTAAATTTAATCTTAAATGCCTTGCCGTTAAGCTCCGCTACGGAAAAGCCGTCAAAAATCATTTCCGCCTTTGTGCTGTCACCTGAAAATTCCTGCGACCTTGCAATTAAACTTCCGTCTTCTGAAAGGATTTCAGCTACTACAGTTCCTACTGCATTTATGAACATAGCTGTTTTATTACTAAAGCAAAGCTTTCTTGTTAAAAGCTCACCTTTTCCTTCCATGGATACAAATCCGTCTCTTCTGAGTTTTGCAAGTCCTGTTGCACCGTTTGCATACATTCCGCTTGTATGCCCTTCAACCTCTGTTTTTTTAGACTCGTCTCCTGCAAAGCCGATATAATAAATCCAAAGCTCGTCACCATTTATGATGGTTACTCCGCCGACAGACTGTATGTATCCTCTGTCCCAATAGCCTTCATCGAAAGACGCATTGATAAAGCTTTCCCGTGAAGGTCTTGAAAAATTGTATCCGTCACGGCTGTACATGGGCATAAGCTCTGTAATTTTCGGCACTCCTGCCCTTGCACAGGTATTATTGTCAGGACCGTATAAAACCTGAAACATACCAAGCATTATACTTTCATAGCCCACACAGTCCACATTGTAAAGGTGTGGCTTTTGTCTTATATCGGGATGCGGCAAATCGAATTCATCCACCTTCATCCAGTAATGCTCTTTTTCTTTATCCCAGGAAGCGGCATCGAAAAAGTTGTCGCACTCATAATAGATGCGGCTTCTTTCAAATCTGCCCTCCCATTGCTGGCTTCTTACGCTGTGTATCCATTTTTTTCTGAAAGGATTGTAAAAAATGGTGCTTCTGTCCCCGATTTCTCCGGTGTAGGAAAGCTTTGAAAAATTAATTCCGTCACCGCTCACTCCGATAATGCCGGGATATCTGCTTCCGGGGTTTCGCATAAAGAGCTTATAACGCTCCTCCTTCGGTGCATCATAGTCAATCCACACGGTTGTTGAATCAGGGCGAAGATAGGATGTATCATCAGGAAATTCAATAGCGTCTGCCGTTTCCTTATGCTCATAGTGTAAAATGATATTTGTACCGTCCCCTAAATCAGGCTTTTCCCAGTTGATACCGTCCTTCGACGTTGCATAGCACATATGATTGCACCAGCTGCCCTCATACCACATTTTGAATATCTTTTCGTCTTCATCATACCATACTCCACCGCTTTTTGGGCAGGCAAGGGGAAGTCCTTCCTTCTCCCAATACTTCTCGGGATAAAGCACAGGATTTCCCTCGTATTTTTTTGCTTTATGATACTTCGGAACAAGATTTGTTTCTTCTATAAGAAAATCGTCCACAAAAAGCTGTCGTCCCACAGATACTTCTATAACCTCAGGCGGATTTTTAAGATAAGGAACATTTGCCGGTTCAGAAGGCGTCTTACAAAAATCATCCTCGATAATAATGTTATTATATAATTTCTCCATATCTTTCTCCTTTAATCAAGCACGTCAATATCTGCTTTTACGGCATTATGAATATCTTCTCTCATTTTCTTTACGATGCTGTAGTCTTCATATCCGTATTTTTTTACGGTAGAAATTGTGGCATCGGATAAAATTATAACATAAAGTCCGCTTTCCAAATCCACGAATACCGACTGACCTGTGTGCCCGCAATGGCCTATGCTTCCATCCGGGAAAAGCTCGCCCGTTTGATTGTATTTTCCATCCACGTATAAAAAGCCGAGACCGCGGGAATCTGTCATTTCTTCCGTATAATTTTTCACTGCTTCCTTAAATGTATCTTTACCGATTATGGGCTCTCCGTATTCACGAAGCATTTTCACATATCTCGAAACATCTGTAATGTTTGAAAAAAGACCTGCATTTCCTGCCACGCCGCCTAAATGCCTGCAGTTATAGTCGTTTACAATGCCGATTTCCTCATTTTTTAAATTGCTGTTTACAAATGCATTTCCCTCTTCGGGTAAAAATCCCGTATTCTTAAGACCGAGAGGCTTTGCCACATATTCTCCGAACGCCTCATCAAGCTTTTTACCAAAAATCTTTTCCAGTATTTTACCAAGCAGTATAAAGCCGGGGCAGCTGTATAAAACCTCTGTGCCTATTTTTTTATCCGAAGGGATGCCAAGAACAGTTTCCCAGACATTTTCATAGGTAGTATTCACGTTATTAAGGGGTTTATGTCCGATTCCCATAGTATGTGTCAAAAGGTTTTTTACTGTCATTTCTTTTTTATCTTCAGGAACGGGATAAAAGCTGGACACCGGCATATCAAAAGAAAGAAGTCCTTTATCCTTCGCGATTAAGGTAAGAGTTGTGGTTACTATTATTTTTGTAACCGACGCCATATCAAAAAGAGTGTTTTCGTCAATTTCCTTATCCTTTGACTTATACAAATCGAAAATAACTTCGTCTTTCATTCCTACTCTTAATGCTATATTTCCAAGATGCCCGTCTTCCATATATTTATTTATACAAATTTCAGTGTGCTTCATAAATAACCACTTCCTTCATCCGTAGTATATCACATTAATCCCGTGATATCAAGGATTTTACCCTTAAAAACGATACATATTTCCTTAAAATTTCATAGAGTTATAACCGTTACATTTTCGTCGTTTCTGTGACACAGGGTATAAAGTCCCTTTATACCGATTTTGGATTTTTCAAAAAGGAACACCGTTTCCTTTGCGCCTTTCATTATAGCTTCCTTAACTCCTGTTATATCAGGCGAAGAATCTGTTATTTTTCCGTCCTCCGTTATCCCCCGGGTTGTTATAAAGGCTATATCCACATTAATATTTCCTGCCGTTTTTTCCGCCGCTGTTCCGATTAAACACATATCGCTTTCTAAATATTCACCGCCTATTAAAAAGCAGGGTATATGAAACTCCGATGCCGAAATGAGAGCATTTACCGAATTGGTTATTATTTTTATGTTTTCAAACTTTTTGATATGCGGAATTAGAAACTGACTTGTTGAGGAACTGTCGATGAATATATTAAGGTTATCCGCAAGGTATTCTGCCGCCTTTTTCGCAAGTGCTCTTTTTTCATCCTCTTCGATATGCATACGGGAAGACACGGGAAAGCTGTTATTTTCAGGCAGGCACATTGCCCCACCACGGTATCTTTTTACATAACCTTTTTGAGAAAGCTCCGTAAGATCTCTCCGTATAGTCATTTCCGTTACATAAAGCATTTTAGCCAATTTCGATACCGGCATTTTCTTATTTTCGCATATTAAATTAAAAATTTCCTTCTGTCTTTCGTTAAGCTCCATTTTTACCTCCCGTGTTTGCAGAAATGTTCATTTATAAACATTTCAAACAACTATTGTGTTTATTTCTGTTCTGTGGTATAGTATATCACAGATAATATTTTAATGCAAGGAGATTTCATTATGCCGTTATTTACACTAACACCTCTTATCGAGCTTATTATTACCCGCACCGTGGGAATTTTAGGTCTCGGTGCAAACTTTTTATCATTTCAGTTCAAGAAACACAAGCACATTTTATTTTTCAGGACATTAAACGAAGCACTTTTCATATTCCAGTATTTCATATTAGGTGCTTACTCCGGTGCAATACTGAATATTGTAGGCTGTGTACGAAACATTATTTTCACAAAGCAGGTAGCATCAGGTAAAAAGACAACTGCTTTCCAGATAATTTTCTGTGCCATATTTACCGCCTTTGGTATCTGGACTTTCGACGGGTTCAAGAGCATAATGCTTATCTTTGCGAAAGACCTTTCAACCATAGCTTACGGAAATAAAAATACCACCGTAATAAGGCTTGTCTCCTTTTTAACTCACATCTGCTATCTTTGCTATAACCTCTCCGTCACATCCTACGAAGGAGCCATTGCCGATGGTGTATTGCTTGTGTCGTTAATTATAGGCATAATTCGATTTGATCTTCCCAAATTGAAGAAAGAAGAAAAATGAAAAAAGGGGCTGTATAATATACAGCCCCTTTTTTAGGAGATAGGGAAAAATGTTTCAGAACGAGCAAACCGAATTGCCCGAAGGCGTATAAAGATACGTTGAGGGTGAAGTTTGCGTTCTGGACTTTTTTTACATCACCTTATCATTTATCCAATTACTTTTTTAATTGTTTCGTATGTATTTTTTGCTCCTTTAACTATATAGTTAAAGTCTGATCCTGCGGTTATCATTTTTATACCCATTCCCTGAAGCATTCTGATAGTATTCTCATCGGTTGCAAGTGTTGCAGAGCCTACTATTTTTCCGTGCTTTGCGGCAATTTCAATTGCCTTTTTAGCCAGTGCCAGAGTTTTTTCTCCGAAGAAATTGCCGGTTTCATTTATGGAAGCCGAAAGGTCTGCAAGTCCAAGAATAAATCCGTCAACATAAGGATTTGCGGCTATTTTCTCCATATCATCAACAAAGCTTTCGCATTCTATCTGAAGAAATCTGCATAAGTCAAATGGACCTGACTTGAAATATGCTATTTCATCGTCAATACCGTACTTAACGGCACGTTGCGGACCGCATCCTCTTTTGCCATAGGGCGGATAAAGCGTATAAGAAAGCAATTCTTCCGCTTCTTCTGCATTTTTAACCATGGGGAATATTATACCGTCCGGTCCCATTTCCAGCACCTTTTTTGTATATGTGAGATCATTTTGAGGTACACGGACTATCGCTTCTCTGCCAACAGATTTTGCCGCAACGAGCATAGAATAGCAGGTATCTATTGTTATTGCCGAATGTTCCATATCAATCCAGAGATAATCGTAATCCATATATCCCATCATTTCAGCAACACACATTGCAGGTATATTGACAAGTGTTCCGCATATACTTTTACCGCTCTTAATTTTTTCTTTCAGGTTCATAATAAAACTCCTTTTTGAAGATTCTGCCGGGATTAATCTCCCTCTCCGTCTTACTTAATATTATAACACCAAACCTCATTATTTTCAATATTAAAATAAAAAAACACCATTCCGAAAGGAATGGTGTTTTTATTAAGCTATTAATTAAACAAGCTCGATGATGGCAGTAGGAGCCGCGTCTCCGCGTCTTACACCGCCCTTATAAATTCTGGTATATCCTCCGTTGCGTTCTGCATACTTGGGAGCAATCTCGTCAAACAGCTTCTTTACAACGTCTTCGCTCTGAATGAAAGCAAGAGCCTGTCTTCTTGTGTGAAGAGTGTTCTTCTTACCAAGAGTGATCATCTTTTCAGCGAGAGGACGAATTTCCTTCGCACGAGCTTCTGTTGTAGAAATCTTGCCGTTTTCTAAAAGTGCGGTAACCAGATTCTTGAGCATAGCTATTCTGATATCAGTCTTACGACCTAATTTTCTTGTACCGGGCATCTAACGCACCTCCTTATTCTTCTTCGGACGCCAATGAAAGTCCAAGGCCATGAAGCTTATTAATAACTTCTTCCAAAGACTTACGTCCTAAGTTTCTAACCTTCATCATATCTTCGTCTGTTCTCTGGATAAGATCCTCAACAGTATTGATTCCTGCACGCTTTAAGCAGTTGTAGGAACGAACTGAAAGGTCAAGCTCTTCAATAGTCATTTCAAGAAGCTTGCTCTGGCTGGGCGCTGCTTTTTCTACCATAATTTCGGCATTCTTTGCATCGTCAGACAAGTCTATGAACAGATTAAGATGTTCATTTAATATTTTTGCACCTAAGGAAATTGCTTCGTCAGGAGTTAATGTACCGTTAGTCCAAACTTCGAGTGTAAGCTTGTCATAGTCGGTAATCTGTCCTACACGTGTGTTTTCCACATAGTAATTTACCTTGGGTACGGGGGTGTAGATAGAATCCACGCTGATGAGACCGATTATGGGCTGCTGATTCTGCTTATTGCGTTCAGCACTTACATAACCTCTGCCCTTTCCTATCGTGATTTCCATATACAATTTAGCGTCCTCGTTAAGGGTTGCTATGTGAAGATCTCCGTTGATGATTTCAACGTCGCTGTCATGCTTGATGTCAGCTGCAGTGATCTCCTGTTCGCCCTTTGCATCTATATAGATGGTCTTAGGGCCTTCCCCGTGGAGCTTTACAATAAGCTGCTT
>JAZRHF010000091.1:0-9096 GCA_045644565.1 Clostridia bacterium
GGACTTTATACGGTTGATAAAAATTCGGCTACCCTTATATCAGGCTCATTTGAATTTAAATAAAAAAATCCCAAACGGAAATTTCCGTTTGGGATTTTTTTACTTATTAGTAATTGTAATTTCCTGCGTTTCTCCGTTCCAGGATACGTTATAGCCAAGCTGTTCGGATACGAATCTCAAAGGAATGAAGGTTCTTCCCTCCACAATTACAGGCTTTGACAAAAGCGTATATCTTATATCACCAAAAGAAGGATGACGTACATAAACAAGCTTATTATCAATCTGGAGATGTATAAAGTATGTTCCGTTGTCGATATCTATGCTCTGGTCTTCTCCGTGCCATGTAATTTCGGCTCCCATAAGCTCCAAAATTCCTCTTAAGGGTATTAAGGTTGATCCGTTTACAATGAAGGGTGCAACGTCGATTTCCTTAACTCCGCTTTCACTTTTTGCTTTGTATGCAATTTCTTTGGAGTCTATTTTAAGGGTATAACTTTCCTTGTTTGCTTCGATAAATGCATTTCTCGCTTCCCTGCTCTGGTAAAACTTCATTTCGGAAAGAGATACTCTCTCTGCAACATAGCCGCTTATTTCAAAATTAAGATATCTTGCGCATACAGGCTCCTCAAATGTAAATTCCTTTACATTAAGGCTTTTATCAAAGTTTATTTCTTCCGTTACCTTTTCAAAGTTTATTCCGTCAACGCTTGAATAAACCGCAGCCTTAATCCAGCAACCGTGAAAATCGCTTGTATCTCTCGGGTAAGCGTCAATTCGGCTTATGGTCATATTTTCACCCATATCAATTTTAAGAACTGCTGCCTTGCCGTTTTCAAGTGTATTAGTCTGCCAGAAAGATTTATCTGAGCCATCGAAAATTTTGCCCGGAGTATTTGAGTCCCAATTTGTTCCGTCATAACTTGCCTTAAAAAGCGACCTATCGATTTCATATAACGAGTAAGCTTCTTCATACTCCTTAAACTCATCATAGCCAACTGTCTTTTTGGTTTCGTCCTTTGCAATCAAGTTAAGTTCTGCCATGGTGCCGTAGCCGTTCTTTGTGTTGGTGGCTTCAATTCTTAATCTTTTAACATTTATGTTTGCCGCAAAGTAAATTTCATTAAGGTCTGTAGTTCCTTTAAGTGAAACATTTTCCTTTATAAGAGTAAATTCTCCATCGTCTGTTTCAGAGGCATATATATTCACCGTGTTAAAGCTTCCGGTTACAACATCTTGTCTCGGAAGAAGAGATATTCCCGATATTTCGGTTGCTTTCGGAAGTATCATAAGGATATAGTGAGGAGGCATATCATGTTCTGTTATATTCCCGCCCACCGCCTTGAAGTTTGTGTGCCAGTAGGTATTTATATCACCGTCAAACATGCTCTGCATTGTTGCACTCTGATCGGAGCTCACTGAGGCTTTTATTCCCTCTCTCAAAACAAAGGGATTACCTTTTTTAGATGTTCCTTCCGACTTATCGGTAACATAAAATTTAGAGGCATGTTCTCCCTCTTCTCCTGTGAAATCCATAGGATTTTCATCTTTTTCCAAAACTTTTGCTATTCCCGAATAAAGTTCAATTTCAGCCGCACTTCCGTGACCGCCCAGAGTTTTTTCGGATTCTATTTTTATCGCCGTAATTTCCTTTTCGGGAAATGAAACCAATGTGGGTAAAAAGTTAGTTGCGGAGCCGGATTTATAGCTGAAGCTTCCGCTTTTTTCCAAAGTGAAGTTTACTCCGTCAATGGATGTATATATGTTATAGTCCACAAAGGTTCCTGTTGCATTGTCTGTTCTCGGCACATATAAAAGTCCCGATACTTTTGTCTTTTCAGGAAGAATAACCGTTATATAATGGGGATATTCCTCTGCTATAGTTTTTCCGTCAACAAAGGTAAAAGGCGTATGCCAATAGGATTTCTTGTTTCCGTCAAATGCGGCGGAAAGAGGCATTCCCGCACTTTCCGTGCTTGATTCATATTTCCATCCAAGCTTATTTATCTTATCTCCGTATTCGGAGCTTTCGGAATATTCCTTTCCATCCTTAATGGCTTCCCCGTCTCCGTTTTCAAAGAGTTCAATTTCTGCCGCCGTACCATAGCCTGCTCTTGTTGATGTGGCAACAATTTTTATTGCCTTCAAAGAAACATTTCCCCATGAAGCATAGTGAGGCTCAAAGGCTGCTGCATTGATTCCCGAAGCGTATTCCGCCATTTCCCCCTTGTATATAAGATTGAATTTTTCTCCGTCCGCCGATGCATATATCTCATACTCAAGGAATATACCCGATGCATTGTCGTTTCTTGGTGTGTAGCAAAATCCCGACACGTTTCTCGTTTCAGAAAAGGTAATCGTAACATCGTGGGGGCAATCAGCCTTTTCCGCCAACGCTCCGTCTATATACTTAAAATAGCTATGCCAATAGGTATCCCTGACTCCGTCAAAGGCACGTTTAACGTCCATTGACTCGGTATCTGCTTCAATTATCCAGTTGTAAGAATCTTCTATCTTTGTTCCGTAATTTTCACCGTAGGATATCGTGGCAACAGATGAAATAAGCGAAACAATCAATATTAATGATAAAACTTTTTTCATACCATCGCCTCCTTAATTTAAGTGCGAAAGAACGGCTTTAACATCATTTTCAGCTACGCCATATTTTCCTATTGCATAAACTCCGTCACCCATTGCCTTAACCTCGTAGCCGTAACATTCCGCAATTAAAGATACAGGGATGTAGAAAATGCCGTTTACATATTTTACGGGGTTTGAAAGTGTTTCGAATACGCCGTTTATTTTAACTTCTGTTGAATCAAGCACGGAACAGGTCCACTTATAATCAACAATTTCCGTCATATCATCGCTTAATTCAAAGTGATAGGTGAAAAACTTATTGTATGCAGAATCATACTCCGTCTTGCTTCTGCCGTAGCCCATAATTTCATTATAGGCATCCTCGGGAATGTAAAGAGTTCCGTTCATTTCAAAGGGAGCTACTCTCTTGTCCTTTTCATACACATTCATTTTAGCACCTGAAACTATCATCTTACCGGAACCTGCTTTTAATATGCTTGTTCCGTATAAGTTATCTCTCTCGGTTTCAGAAAGGCTTTCTTCCCTGATGGTGGTATATACATAGTTGAAGCGACCAAGGGGTGCGCTCGACCCATCACTGTAAAACTTAAGCAAATCGCCCTCGGGATTAACAGAATCCGTCCACTTGAATTCAAAGTCTATTGCATCAGTTTCTGCCACAAGGCTTCTTTCAAGCTCTAAAACAATATATTTTCCTGCCACGCTGTAGTTTGAAACTCCGATTTCACTTCTTTCCCATGAGGTGCCGGTGAACTTTGAAACCCTTCCCATTCCGTCAAGATTTACGGCATAGTCATAACCATTCCATCCGGTTATGTGGTTTCTGTCCGTATTTATGTAAAGATTAAGCGAATTTGCACCTATATTTATATCACGGGTACATTCTGCCATAAAATAAAGTTTTTCCGAATCATAGGAAACCTTTGCTGTCTTTACAGCATTGTTTACGGTTGTTTTATAAACGTGATGTTCTTCTGTTCCCCTCTTTAAAAGACCTTCGGAGTTTCTTTCATAGTCCTGGAAGTTGTTGCAGAATGCAGGTCCGATATCATTCCACTGCGAGATGTCTCCCTTTATATCAACGGTTTTTGCGCCCGTTGCAAGAGGAGTTTCCCTTACACCTTTATACTTTCTTATAAAGTCACAAAGGAGCATATAATAATCGTCCTTCAAAGGTCCGTTGTTGGGCTCAAAATCACGGCTGTTTTCATAGTCGTAGCAGTCAACAAAGGAGTTCTTGTGTCCGTTGTAGCTGTCCTGCCTTAAAGCAGTCCATTCGTTCCAGCCGTCTATCATAACAAAGCAAGGCTCTGCTTCAAGAGCAAGTGACGCCTGTTCGCGGAAGAAATATGCCATTCTCTTTCCGTTTTCTGAATAGTCTTCGCCAAAGGCTTCGGAGTAGCCTCTGCCCTTACAGTAGGGATCGGAGAATACACCGGTTTCGGATAAACCGACTTCAGTTGACTGATTTATTCCGCAGCCAACAACCACAAATTCAGGTCGTCCTGTTTCTTCATCCACATTTCTTAAAACCTGAGGGAAGTTTTCAAGCCACATCCAGGAATCGTCCTTGGTGTCCACATTTCTTTGACCATGGGTACGGAATGTAAAAAAGTCCTTTGTTAAAAGAAGAGCTGATTTTTCAGTTTCATTTCCTTTTTCTGCATTTTCCGCAGCAACTTTATATGTAGAGTTTGCATAGAGCAACGGCTTTCCGTCAAGATAGTACCATATATCGGAATAGTCATTTTCATAAAAGCAGTTAAAATAGATTGCCATAAGACCACGGAATGCATTTTCGGGGTTGTAGCCCAGATTCATCATGGCACTAATGCGGGGAATATCAACCCCTGTCGCCTTGGAATCACGAAAGGCTTTTGCAAGTACGTTAAGCTGGGCAATATAGTCAAGACCTGAGTTGGAATAATCGAAAAATATCGAATCAACTCCTGCAACAGAAAGCATTTCCGCCTGCTTTCTGTACACCCAATAATCAGTACTTGTGTAAAATCCGAAAATCGGTTCTCCCCAATAATATACCGCATTATTTTCCCATATAGGATCATCAAAAACTTCCTTTGCAGAAGGCTTTTCTGCTATAATTTCAGGAATTACATTTGCTCTTTTTTCAGAATCGGAAAACCAGTTCCAGAAAATCATTCCGACTTCACGACCGTCGGTTTTAAGTGCGCCCGCTTCTTCAAAGGATGCAACCTTTCTTCCCATATCATCGGTAGCAGCCCAGGTATCGGAGTAGTCGTCGATTATGGCGGAATCGGGCACCTGCTTATTTAACTTATCGCTTTCGTACTTTTCTTCGGAAAGCACAATTTTCTTTATTCTTGTTTCATTAACTGTGTTTTTTCCGTACAAGCTGTAAAAATACAGATTGTGTACTCCCTCTGTAGGATTAATTGAAGAAGTTACGGTAATATCCTCCCCGACTTCTGTAAGTGTCACATATCCTATTATATCACCTGTTTTGGGATTATCTGTAACTATCGCCAGGGTTACACCGTTTGTACCCGTAACAAGCTTGTTATACGCTGTAATCTTGACAGAGTTTATTCCTGTAAGGTCAACATTTTCATATCCGAAGAAATATCCTCTTTCAAGCCACTTTATTTCGCTGTCTGCAGTAACTCCCGACTTAAACTTAATTTCAGAAAGTAAAAGTTCCTTTTCTTCTGCATAAACGCCCAAAGTAAACAGCGACACCCACAGAACAAAAGATAAAAGCAAGCACATTGTTCTTTTCATAAAACTCCTCCTTTTTATAAATTCATTTTACTACAGCATTTTTCCGAAGTAAATATCTTTTACTACTGAAAATTGACTTTTTCTCTTATTATAAGTTTTGTCATTTAATTATCTTTTTGCTTTGAATGGTATAAAGAGCCTTTGCAAGAACCTTATCCGAAAGAAAATGTCTTGAAAACACTCCTGCTTTCATAAAGAACCCGGGAACTATAACTTCCTTTCCCGAAAACATCTTTTTTATTGCATAATCAGCCACGGGACGGCTTTCAAGTATGATTCCCTTTACCTTTTCCGTTCCGTTCCCAAAGGAAACTCCCGATGCCTGCTCAAATTCCGTATGCACAGGACCCGGGCAAAGTACGCTGATTTTAACATTGCTTTTTTCTCTTCTCAATTCTTCAGCTATACTCTGACTTAATCTTAAAACATAGGATTTGGATGCATAATATGCCCCAAATAAAGGACCCGGAAAAAATGCCGCAAGAGATGCCACATTAAGAATATATCCTTTATTTTTCTTCTTAAACTCAGAAAGAAAGAGCTTTGTCAGAATATGTACCGCTCTTACATTTGTATCAAGCATTTTAAGCTCATCGGAAAGCTCGTTATCCGCAAAGGTGCCGAACACGCCAAAGCCTGCATTGTTTATGAGAATATCTGTATCCTCGGCAAAACGAAAAAGGCTTTTTGCCCCCTCTTTTGTTGACACATCGCAAACAACACATTCCACATTGGTTTTAAGTTCTTTTTTAAGTTCAAGAAGCTTATCCTCTCTCCTTGCCACGGCAATTATGTCATAACCCATTTCGGATAATACCCTTGCCATATCCCTTCCTAATCCCGAACTTGCTCCCGTTATAAGTGCTTTCATAAAAATTCTCCTTAAAATTACAAATATGTTTATTTCCGAATTTTCAAACAGCCGAGGCATAAATTTAGCCCCGGCTGTCAAGCTTATTTAATTATAGATACCATTTCTTCCTCAGTCACAAGCACCTCGGGATATTCTGCATTTCCCAGCTTTTCATTAAGAATCTGTGAAGCAAGACTCAATGCCACATCTGTCGGAATTTCACCAAGAGCTTCCCTCTTTATGATGTGATATCCGAAATCACTCTTAACGGGTGCACTTATTTCACCTACTCCAAGGGCGAAAGAAGCTTCTTCAAAGGGTTTAACCATTTCGCCATAGCTGAATACATACCCATCCTTATTTGCTTCCATCCCGGGGTCTTTTCCGTATTCTTTTACAAGTTCATCAAAATCATATCCTGCAGCAATCTTTGCCAAAACTGCATGAGCTGTTTCTTCGTCATCAACTAAAATGTGTTTTGCACGAACATAGTTTTCTTCAATGGGCTTTCTCACTTCTTCGCTTTCCGCTATTTTATAAAGCGCGGGAGCGCCGTTTGAATAGTAAAGCTTTTCGTGGCAAAGTGCGGAAATACCATCAAGAGGAATATCAAGGTATGCCTTATCCTGCTCAATACTCTGAAGAATAACCGAAATATGATCTTCATTCAATCCTGCTTCGGGGAAAACTCCCTTTACTACGGTATAGTTAATGCCCAATTCCAATGCCGCATAAAGTGCAGAGGTCTTTATCTGTTCTTCAGTTGCACCTGACGCCGCAGCCTTATCACGGCTTGCCTGATAGTATATATCATAAAAGGCTTCAATTTCCGCCAAGGTAAAGGTTGCATCACCGTATTTGAATGCTATTTTTGAATCGTCAATTATAATCTGCTTTGTAGATGCCACATAATTTAAGTTATAGCCCAGAGCCTCGCCGATGAATCTTAAAGGCACAAAGGTTCTTCCGCCCTTGATTTCGGGAGCAGAATCCATTGCCATTTCGTTGCCGTCTACAACTGCCGTTGACTTATCAATGGTAAGTACGATCGAGTTCTCTCCGTTTTTAATTGTAACTTCTCTTGTTTCTCCGTTCCATGAAACTTCCGCACCAAAGGATTCGGTTATGGCACGGATGGGAACCATAGTTCTTCCGCTTTCATTGATATAAGGTGCTTCTTCAAGTGTTATCGTATTTACTGCACCGTCTTTAAGGCTGTTTACACTAACTCCGCCCACATTCACTTCTAAAACCGCCGCATATGCATTTGTAAAAAGCATTGCGAAAATCAGAATTAAAGCTGCAATTCTTTTCATAAAAATCCCTCACTTATAATCTAAATTCAATCTCTTCTTTTATATTCATTGAATTCTCTTCAACAAAGCATGTAACAGCGATTATGTTAACGCCGCTGTTTAAGGCTTTTTCCGCCGCATCGTAAAACTTAATGTCCCTTTCCTTATTGGGAGTCATATATTCAGCAGAAGAGGCCTGTATCACAAAAATCACGTATGCCAGATATCCGTCCTTTACACATTCCGAAAGCTCCGAAAGGTGCTTTGCTCCCCTTTCCGTGGGAGCATCGGGAAAAGAGAAAATCCCGTCATTTTCAAGAGTTACGCCTTTCACTTCAATGAAAGCCTTTTCGTTTTTCGTTTCAACATAAAAATCAAATCTTGAATTTTTATATGTACATTCACTTTTGATTTTCACAATATCGGAAAAAAGCCCGCTTACGGGAAGCCATTCGGCAACGGCTTTATTGGGAGCCTGACTGTCAATGTTAAAAAGCATCCCGTTTTTATCCACCGCTATTAAATCGTAGGCGGTTTTCCTTAAAGGATTTTCGGATTTTTCAAGATAAACCGTAACCCCATCTTTCAGAAGTTCACGGCATCTTCCCGTATTTTTAACGTGGCATACTTCTTTCGTTCCGTTAATATCCACATGTGCAATAAAACGGTTGGGGCGTTCCTTAAATATGCCCTTTACTACGTTTTTATATTTCATTATACATTGAAGCGGAAAACAACAACGTCTCCGTCCTGCATAACATATTCCTTACCTTCGCTTCTTACCAGACCCTTTTCCTTTGCTGCCGCAATAGTACCGCATTCAGCAAGATCGGAAAATGCCACAACTTCTGCACGGATAAAGCCCTTTTCAAAGTCGGAATGGATTTTGCCTGCCGCCTGAGGAGCCTTAGTTCCCTTTGTAATTGTCCATGCACGAACTTCCTTGGGGCCTGCAGTAAGATAGCTGATAAGTCCTAAAAGCTTATAGCTCTTTTTTACAAGACGGTCAAGTCCTGACTCGGTTATACCGAGTTCTTCCAAGAACATATCCTTTTCGTCTGCTTCAAGCTGACTGATTTCTTCTTCGATTTTTGCAGATACGGGAAGAACTTCGCTTCCTTCTTTTTCTGCAAGTTCAATAAGTCTTTCAAGATAGATGTTTCCTTTGCCTTCGCTTGCAAGCTCGTCCTCTGCAACGTTTGCCGCATAAAGTACGGGCTTCGCGGTAAGAAGAGACATATCCTTTATAAGTTCCTTCTCATCGTCAGTAAGGTCAGCGCTTCTTGCAGGCTTACCTGCTTCAAGCACAACTTTAATCCTGTTAAGTACATCAATTTCTGCCTGATAAGCCTTATCACCCTTAAGCATCTTTGTTGCCTTGTCAATTCTCTTATCAACAGTTTCAATGTCTGCAAAAATAAGCTCGAAATTTATTGTTTCGATATCTCTCATAGGATCAACAGAGCCGTCAACATGAACCACATCAGGATCTTCAAAGCAACGTACAACGTGAATTATAGCGTCAACCTCTCTGATATGAGATAAGAACTTATTACCAAGACCTTCTCCCTTGGATGCACCCTTTACAAG
>JAZRHF010000092.1:0-1712 GCA_045644565.1 Clostridia bacterium
TCATAATAACCCAAATGATGTTCACGCATATCCATTATAACAGATATTTTGAATTCTGGCGAGTATTTTTTGCTTCTTTGTCCTTTTTTCCCCATAAAAATATGCACCTCCAAAAGTGTCTAACTTTTGGGGTGCATATCACAAAGTCTCCGCGGTGTTTTCGCTTATTTAGTTATTGTAACCGTCTGTGTTGCTCCGTCCCAGGCAACATTATAGCCAAGGTTTTCGGAAATAAATCTTATCGGAACAAAGGTACGGCTGTCGGTAATTCTGGGAGGTGCAAGAAGTGTATACATAAGCTTTCCGCTCTTGGCAGTTGTTACATATACATTCTTATAACGAATCTGAAGATAGATTTCAGTTTCGCCCTTTTTGATTGTTACGCCTTGAACATCGCCGTCCCATCCGATTTCTGCGCCCATAAGTTCGAGTAAGCCACGGAGAGGAATGAATGTTGTTCCGTTTTCGATGTAAGGTGCAACGTCGAGTGTTACCGTTCCGTTTTTGTGAGTAATTTCTTTGCTTCCTATAACAAGCTTGTATTCTTCCGCTTCTGTTTCAAGACGTTCCTTACGGATTTCATAATCTTCGTAGAAGTCAACCTCACCGCAGGAAGCAATGTTTCCCTTACCTCTGTGAATTATGAATTTCACATAACGTGCTTCGATAGGCTCTTCAAAATAGCTGTAGTGACGTCCGAAATGTCTTTCGTCTTCCGCAATTTTTGCATGGTCAACATCAATAATAAAGTCCACACCGTCAATACTTGTAAGTATGGAGTAATCCATCCAGTAGCCATCCATATCTGCAGACTGTCTGGGGAAATAGGAAACCGCAGACATCTTTTTAACTTCGCCGAGGTCAACGGTAAATTCATAGTTGTTTGAAGCTCTTGCAGTTCCTACCTGCCAGAAGGATGAGTCTATACCGTCTATTACCTTATCTATAGTGTGGTTTGCCCACCAGTCATAGGTATAAGTAGCAGATGCCTGGCTCTTATCAAGAGGATAAAGTGCTTCTTTTTCGGCAATTCCCATAAGGTCTTTAACCGGAACTGTTTCAAGCTCCTTGTTTTCGGAAAGAAGATAAATTTCCGCAAGTGTACCATAGCTTGCAACAGCTTCGATAAACTTTACTCTTATTTTTCCTGTCTTTATATTTCTTGCAAAATCGTGATGCTTTACACCGTGACCTGAGGGATATTCGCCCTGAAGGATAAGTACCCACTCTCCGTTTTCTTCCACATAGTAATCAACCTTTGTGGGAACACCGGAGGAGTTTGAATCCTGTCTCGGAAGAATTTCGATACCTGAAATTACGGTTTCTGCAGGAAGTGTAACATCAATTATATAAGGAAGGTCATCCTTTTCAACGATTGAACCCGCTTCTGCTCTGTACCAGGAGTGCCAGTAGGTCTGGGAATTCCCGTCAATCATTCTTGTTGCCTGGTCATTTCTTGAGTTTGCTTCAATCTTCCAGCCCTTTTTGGGTATATATCCGTCATCTGCAACTTCTTCTTTTGTTTCTGTTTTTTCTGTAGTCTGTGTTCCTGCTGTGGGTGTTGATGCTGTTCCTTTCGCAAGAACTACATTTGAGCCGGATGCAGAACCAACCATAGAAGCATCGGTATCGCTTACAATCGCATTAAGACCTGATGCACTGCCTTCGATTATACCGGCCTGGTTACCGAGGTCAGCCTTTACTGTTACGCC
>JAZRHF010000093.1:0-6082 GCA_045644565.1 Clostridia bacterium
CAAAGCCGTAGTTTTCAAGAAGAAGCTTAACGATATTCTTTCCGATGTCGTGAATATCCCCCTTTACCGTGGCAATTATCACGGGGCATTTTTTCTTCATGTCACCTTTTTCTTTATCCATGGCTTCCTTGACTTCCGAAAAGGCAGCCTTTGCCGCTTCCGCACTCATTAAAAGACCGGGAAGGTAAACCTTCTTTTCTTCAAAGCCTCTTCCCACCACATCAAGTGCGGGAATAATTTCCTCCTCCACAAGGGAAAGGGGATCTTTTTCGATAAGCATTTTTTTGGTAAGCTCTTTAGAAGACTCTGCAAGGCCCTTTATTATGGCATCGGAAAGGGCGGTTTTGCCCGAAAGCTTTTCGCCTTCAGCCTTTACACCTGACGCTTCCTCTATCTTATGAGTTTCAGCAAAATTTATATATTCCCTGCAATTTTCGTCCATGTCGGAAAGCGCCTTATAGGCATAATATGTTCGCATCATGGGAACCGAGAAGGGATTCATAATTGCCGCAGAAAGCCCCTTTGATAAAGCCATGGCGAAAAATGTGGCGTTTACCCCGTCACGCTCCGGAAGTCCGAAGGACACATTTGATACCCCAAGGGATGTGTGACAGGAAAGCTTTTCTTTTATGATATTAAGGGACTTTAAGGTTTCTTTTGCAGCAGCGGAATCTGCGCTTACGGTCATTGCAAGGGTATCGAAAATTATATCCTTTTTATCAATGCTGTATTCCTTTGCCCTTTTTATTATCTTTTCTGCAATAGCCACTCTGCCCTCAGCCTTTTCGGGAATTCCGTTTTCGTCCAAAGTAAGTGCTACAACTACTCCGCCGTATTTTTTAACCAGAGGGAAAATCTTTTCCATGCTTTCTTCCTTGCCGTTAACGGAATTTATCATAGCCTTACCATTATAGCTCCTTAATGCCTTTTCCATGGCAGAAAAGTCCGATGTATCAATCTGAAGCGGCAGATTTGTCACTCCCTGAATACCCGAAACTGCCTCCGTAAGCATTTTCCCTTCGTCTATCTCGGGAAGTCCCACGTTTACATCCAAAACAGAAACTCCCGCTTCCTCCTGAGAAAGAGCTTCCTTTAAGAGATAGTCAATGTCGTTTTCCAAAAGAGCCTGTTTAAGCCTCTTTTTTCCTGTAGGATTAATTCTTTCGCCGATTAATACAGGCTCACTTCCGAAATACACCGCATGGGTGTAGGATGAAACGCAGGTCAAATTTTTATCTTCAATCGGCTTTGGAGAAATATCCTTTGTTGCCTCTTTGAGGGCTTTTATATATTCCGGCGTTGTGCCACAGCATCCGCCGACAATTCTTACGCCTTTTTCAACTGCTTTTTTCATTTCTTCGGCAAAGACTTCAGGCGTTATATCATAGAAGGTTTTCCCGTCAATGCTTTTAGGCAAGCCTGCATTAGGCTTTAAGATGACGGGGCTTGATGATACTTCAAGCATTTTTTCATAAACGCCCGAAAGAGCATCGGGACCAAGGGAGCAATTTATACCATAAGCCGAAACGCCCAGTCCTTCAAGCATTGCGCTCATCGCTTCGGGAGATGCACCGGTTAAAAGCCTTCCATCCTCGCCATAGGCGTTGGAGCAGAAAATGGGTAAATCAGCATTTTCCTTTGCCGCAAGAATTGCCGCCTTGGTTTCCAAGGAATCTGCCATGGTTTCAATCATAATTAAGTCGGCTCCGTATTTAACGCCAAGCTTCACGGTTTCGGAAAACAGAGACACGGCTTCCTCAAAGTCAAGGTCGCCATAGGGCTTTAAAAGCTTGCCCAAAGGTCCGATGTCAAGAGCAATAAACCTTTCGCTGTTGCCCTTGGCCTCATCTTTGGCATCTTTTGCATTTTTTATGGCTGCTGCCACAATTTCTTCAAGCTCCGCTTCTGAAAACTTAAGTCTGTTTGCACCAAAGGTGTTGGTGTTTACAATGTTACTTCCCGCTTCAAAATAATCCTTATGTATTTTCTTTATGACTTCGGGATGGCTTAAGTTCCATCTTTCGGGAAGTTCGCCCGGCAAAAGCCCTTCCTTCTGAAGGAGAGTTCCCATTCCGCCGTCAAGGTATAATATATTATCTTTTAAGTAATCAAGTATTTTCATATCAAACATCTGCCTTTATTATTGCCGAAAGATTTTCCGCAATTTTCTTTGCCACAAGGGGCTTGTTCATGGAATACACATGAACATTCATAATGTTATTTGCATAAAGGTCAATTATCTGGTCGGTTGCATAGGCAATACCCGCCTGACACATTGCCTCGGGATCTTTTCCAAATTTATCCACAATGCTTATAAAACGGCGGGGCATGAATGAGCCTGAAAGCTTAACGGCACGCTCAACCTGATTTGCATTGGTTATAGGCATAATTCCTGCAATTACGGGAACGGTGATTCCCGCTTCTCTTATCTTATAGAGGAAGTTATATAGTAGGTTGTTGTCAAAAAACATCTGGGTGGTTAAAAATTCGCACCCCGCATCAACCTTTTCCTTTAAGTATTTTATATCGTCCTTCTGATTAAGGCTTTCGGGATGAACCTCGGGATAGCAGGCACCGCCTATACAAAAGTCCGCACCGCTTTCCTTAAGCTCACGTACTAAGTCAACGGCATTTTTATAGTGCCACGAGCATCTGTCACTGTTTTTAAGCTCCTCTGTCAAATCCCCTCTTAATGCAAGGACATTTTCAATCCCTGCATTTTTCATGTCGGAAATCCGCTCCCTGACGGTTTCTTTGGTTGATGAAACGCAGGTAAGGTGAGCAATCATTGACACGTCATGCTTTTCCTTAATCCCCTTTGCAATATCAAGTGTGTATTTACTTGTTCCGCCCCCTGCACCGTAGGTTACGCTCATGAATGAGGGATGAAGCTTTGCAATTTCTTCTGTTGCTTCTTTCACACTTTCAAAAGCCGTATCTGTTTTCGGAGGGAACACCTCGAAAGAAAGGCGGGGCTTATCCCCTTTAAGTATTTCCCTAAGCTTCATAAAAATCAGCTCTTTTCTGTAATTTCTTTTTTATAATAGCACAAAACCCTAATTTATGCAATAAAAAAATACCGCAGGCAACGCCTGCGGTATTAAAATTATTTCTTAATTACGATTGTCTGTTCAACCTGGTTCCATTCGCAGTTAAGACCAAGAGTCTTAGAGAAGAAGATTACGGGAACCATTGCTGTTCCGTCTGCAGCTGTTACGGTGGGCTTTGCAAGAAGAAGTCTTACATTGTTTGATGCAAGATAGTTTGAATTCTTCTTGAAGTTGTAGTTTACACCGTTGTAGGTAACTGTGATATCGTCACCGGATTCTGCATAAGCACCGCCGAGAGCTTCAACTGTATACTTGAAGGGAAGCATTGTTGCACCGCCTACGATGAAGGGAGCAGTTGTTGTAGCAGCTGTTCCGTTTGCATTTGCGGAAGTGCTTCCGAGCTTAAGAACGATTTTACCGCTGCCGGGTGTTACGTCAGCAGTTGTTGTTGTCTTAACAATAACCTGAGACTGAACGGTGTTTTCAACGGGACCGAAGAAATCAACCTCGGCTGCCATACAGTATCTTGAGCTTTCTTCAATGATAACTCTTACAGCCTTGACTGTTACGTTTTTACCAAAACCGAAAATCTTTTCTTTAGGATCGTTACCGCTGTAGGTAAGCACAGATGTGCAACCTTCAACGTATTTCTTTCCGTCTGTTGAGTACATAACTCTTGTCTTTAACCAGTAACCGCCTGTGCTGTCCTGTCTGGGAGTGTAGCTGATACCGGAGATTTCTGTCTTCTTTGTGAATGTGAAATCAAGCTGGAAAGGAGCCTGGTCATAGCCTGTGATTGTGGAACCTGATGCGGTATAAGCAGAATGCCAGTAGGTCTTTATATCACCGTCAAGCATTTTGGGAGAAGATCCGCCCTGACCGTCACTGGATGCCTTAACGGAAACGCCTGTCTTGTTGATTTTTTCGCCAACTCTCTGTGTAGCGGTTGTAGTTGTGATTGCAGGACCTGCAGATGCTACGGGAGTTGCAGGAGCAGATGTAGCCTGCTTGTTGGAAACTGTCTTTGCAGCAGCTTCATCTGTGATTAATGCAATTTCACCGATTTCCCATTCGCCCCAGCCGTCATTACTCTTCTGAGAAGAAAGAGATAAATACTTTGCTGTTATTTCTTTTCCGAAATAATAGTCGTCAAACCAGAACTGATTGTTTGCACTTCTTGTAACTGCAACTTCTGTCCAGTTAGTACCGTCGTTGGAAATTTTAACAAGGAGAGTTTCTGCTCTTCTGTGGTCTTTTCCGTTCATGTTGGGGTCAGAGTTTGTACCTTCTGCTCCCTGTACGCAACTTGTACTCATCCAGGAACGGATACCGGAGAACTTCTGTTCTGCGCCGAAATTGAACTGGATTACGCCCTTAAGCTTTGCACCGAAGTTGCTTCTTGCACCGTCAACAAGAACATCTGTCTTTGCACCGGTATAAGCAGCTGTATCCTTTCCGTCGTATGTAATTGTTGCACCTGTTATTTTTTTTGCACCCTTCATATCCTCTGTGCCGATTTCAGCAGCAAATACGGATGCACTCATAATCATAACAAATACTAAAATTAATGCTAATGCCTTTTTCATATATGTTTCCTCCTTATATGCATTATGGTATAGTATATTATAGCATAACAGCCACCTGTTTCACAATATTTTTTTGTCTTTTTTAGCCCCTTTTTCTGCTTTTCGTCATTTTGCACAACTATTTACATTTGTTTTTGTATAAAATCACACCCATGCAGTTATCATGGGTGTAATTTAAAATCACTTTTCTATTGTAATGGTCTGAGTTGCTCCATCCCATCCCACGGTGTATCCCAGTCTTTCGGATACAAATCTTAAGGGAATAAAGGTTCTTGAATTTTCAATTCTCGGTGCAACGGCTACAGTATATCTCTGTCCGTTTACCCATACACGGTTGTTTTCAATCTGGAATTCAATTTTCGTTCCGTCGGCTTCAACCGTAATTTTCTTGTTTTCGGGATGCCAGATAATGGTTGCTCCCATTTCTTCAAAGAGACCTCGGAGGGGAATCATTGTCGTTCCTTCAACGATGAAGGGCTCAACGTCGATGGTTTTCACTCTTGTATCGCTGCCTTTTGAAACATTGATATCCTTTGAGCCTATCTGAAGCTTAAAGATTTCCTTGTCACGGGACATTCTTGCCTTCTGCACATTTTCGCTCTCATAGAACTGAATGTCGGAGCAGGTTGCGTGGACACTTGCCTTTCCGCCGGAATCGGATGTTGTAACAAGTATGTCTATACGGAAATATCTTGTTGTGACAGGCTCATAGAAGGGAATCATCATAAAGTTAAAGGACTTATACTGTGTGGGATTAAGCACATAGCTATCCATAAATTCATAGTTTTCACCGTCATCTGATGCGCTTATTTCAAACTCAACCCAGTGACCGCCTAAAAATCCTCCGCCACGGGGCATAAAGCCGAAGCCCGAAAGGGTATATTCCTTGCCGAGGTCATATTCAAGATAGGCAGGCATAACCTTTTTGTTAAAGCCTTCTGTTGAACCGTCCTCGTTTCTGTACTGAGTGTGCCATACGGAATATGCATTCTGATCAAGGGTTTTAATTGCGGTTGAGTGCATATCGTTGGCGTTTTCAAAGGGATAGGGCTGTTCGCTTGACGCAGTAACCTTAACCTCACTTCTGTCAATGGGAAGAAGCTTATAGTCGCCGTAGTTGTCTCTGTATTCGGAAACACCCACGGTCTGTTTGTATAATGTAGGCTTAAGCACACGGATTTCAGATGCAACGGCATAGTTGCTCTGTGAATCTATGATTACAAGCTTAACTGCCTTTGCCTTTATATTGGTGCTCATTACCATTTCGCAGGGAGTTCTTCTCTGGTCCTTTGTGGTAACACCGCCATAGGAGAAATTAAAATCTTCAACCGCAGGATAGAAGTTTTCTCCGTCATCGGATACATAAAGGCTCACAAGCTTGAAGATACCTGCACCGCTCTGGGATTCGTCTCTGGGATAGTAGCGGATTCCCGAAAATTCGGTTTC
>JAZRHF010000094.1:0-14199 GCA_045644565.1 Clostridia bacterium
GGTGTATCAGGATATGTTAAAGGAGCTTGACCCTTCGCAGTTTGAAATAGGTGTATGGCTTGAAATAGTTGAGCCGCAGGTTAAAAAAGCAGGTATTCCCTGGCGCGGAAGATATTCCTGGGACTGGGCAACAAATGTGGGATTTTCCGTTGGCTACACAAGGGAAGAAAGAGAAAAGCTTATAGACGTTCTCTTCTCGGATTTTAAAGAAATATTCGGATATTACCCCAAGGTTTTAGGCTCCTGGTTATATGATACTCACACGATAAAATATGCAAATGAAAAGTATGGCTTATCTGCAATATGCAACTGTAAGGAGCAGTACGGAACGGACGGATACACCCTTTGGGGAAGCTATTACGGACAAGGCTATTATCCTTCTGAAAACAATGTTTTTCTTCCTGCAGGAAAAAGCGAAAATCAAATTGATGTTCCGCTTTTCAGGATGCTTGGCTCGGACCCGGTATATCAGTATGACTACGGTATGAAGGTGGACAGCGGAGAAAATACCGTTCAGGGTGTTATTACGCTGGAGCCGGCATCAACCGGGGTAGGCGGGAACGACGTTTCCTGGATTGACTGGTACTTAAAGGAAAACTTCAACGGTGACTGCCTCTCCTTCGGCTATGCCCAGGCAGGTCAGGAAAACAGCTTCGGATGGGCGAGAATGGGAAGTGGTCTTACATATCAGTTCGAGCAATTTGAAAAGCTTCAAAAAGAAGGGAAAATTTCCGTTGAAACCTTGGGCGAAAGCGGCGAATGGTTTAAGAAAACCTATGAAATAACGCCTGCCTCTGCCATAACGGCACACAGTGCCTATGACGATGAGGGTAAAAGCTCCGTCTGGTATTCAACGAAAAACTACCGCATAAATCTTTATTCCGATCACGGAAAAGTAAGGATAAGGGACTTGCACATTTTCTCGGATGACTTTACGGATCCTTTCCTTAATGAGGTTTGCACCGACGAAAAGGCGTGCTATGAGGCGCTTCCTTTTATCGACGGAAACCGCTACAGCGGAAACGGTGTTCTTGCAGGCGGCTATATAGAAGGAATTGATGCAACTTCAGATATGAACTTTACGGATTTGGGAGACGGCAAGGCAAAGGTTAGCTACGGAAGCTTTTCTTTTGAGCTTTCGGAAAATTCCTTTACGATAGAGGGAGATAATCCTTTCAAACTTAAAAATGTAATTGGAATTGACGGAAATCATAGGCCTTCCCTTGTATCTCTGACCAAAAATGAAATTACTTTTGAATACATAGGCGTAAAATACAAGGTAAAGGTAAAAATCGGTGAAGCTTTAAGCGAAAACGAATTTTCATCTTGTGAAAACAGGCTTATGATTGAATTTGAAGCATAAATATAAAGGAGGAATAAAAATGAAAAGGGTATTAAGCATTTATCTTTGTGCTATTATGCTTTTAGCTTCTGTAATCCCTGCACTTGCGGCGGATACAGAACTTAAAATTTCTGAAATTTCGAAATCGGAAAGCATCAAAATTGAAGGCGGAGCAATTAAAGAGCCTGCCCACGGAGGATATTTTGCATTTTCTGATGTAGATATGAATCATAAAAAGTCCGTGTGGGTTAAAGCAACCGTAATTGATAAAGGTGCAACAAACTTTGAAACTCTGGCAATAGTAATGGACGATCCTAAAAAGGGCGCGGTTTTAGGCTATCTGCCCCTTACAACCGAGGGAGTGGACAGAATATATAAAGCCTCAATCACACAGGAGTCGGGAATACACGACCTTTATTTCGTGCCTCTTTACGGAGTGGGCGATGATATCACCATAAAGGAAATATGGCTTTCCGAGGATAAGTACTATCACGACACATTAAGCGTGCAGATATCCGATGATGCAATAGTAGACGATTATTCCGATACCTTAAAGGCAGTAGATTCAATGGGACGTGCGGTTGCATCTTATGAAGAGGTGGGAGATGTTAAAACCGATGGAAGACATGTTGGAATTATGTACTGGAACTGGTTTCCCCACGTGGATTCGAAAGTGGCAGCCTATGTTATCCCCGAGGTTATCAAGAAAAATCCCGAAGCAAGGTCCGATTATAACCACGACGCCTGGGATATGAACGGTAAGTTTTACTGGAGCGAGCCTGCCTTGGGCTTTTATGACGGCTATGACTATTTCGTATACCGCCGTCACGCCGAAATGCTTGCATTAGCCGGCGTTGATGCAATATTCTTTGACTATACAAACGGATATAATACTATGATTCCGAGACTTAACGTGGTAGCGGAAGCATTTCGAGATGCCAAAGCTGCGGGAGTTGACATTCCGCTTCTTTCGGCGTATAACTCAATGGGCGGTTCGGGTTCTGACAGCTACAGACAGATGGAATCCTTATACTTTAACTGCTTTATCGAAAACGACTATTCCGACATATGGTTCTTCTGGGAGGGAAAGCCCCTTCTTGCAAGTAACTCCACTCCCAAATACGGAAAAGCTTTCGTTGAATCAAACGACTATGTGAAGGATGAAATTTTCCGCGAGGTATCGGACTTCTTTACATACCGCTATCAGGGACACAGAAATCAGATTACCGCAAATCATATCGACTCCAAAGGTACGGACGAGTGGATATGGCTTGAAAACTTCCCCCAGATATTAAGAAACAAGGATCCCGAGACAGGAAGACCTGAATTTGTAGCCGTAGGATGCGGTATCAACGAATCTACGGTATGGGGTGTTTCCAGAACAGGTGCTTTCTCCGATCCCTACTGCAAGGGAAGAGGATTTTCCGAGGTATTTGGCGAGGACTATTCCGAAAACGGTGCTAAAATGGCATATTTCTTCAGAGAGCAGGCAGCTTTGGCACTTGATGCCGCACCTGAATTTGTATACATAAACGGATGGAACGAATTTACAACCGTAAGAAATGCCGATCATTCTGGCTTGAAAAATGCATTCATCGACCTCTTTGACGATGAAAACAGCCGTGACTTTGAGCCCTCGAAGGGCTTCCTCAAGGATGACTATTACCTTCTTATGACAGACTTTATAAGAAAGTATAAGGGTGTTCGTCCCGTAAGAGTTGCGAGCGGTGCAAAGACCATTGATGTTACGGGAGATGAAAGCCAGTGGGAAGGCGTTGGACCTGAATTTATCAATGCTACGGGAAGCTATGAAAGAGAAGGATATACCGCCCCTGTCGCTTATACCAATACATTGGTTGATGCGACTACAAAGACCAATAACTTCATAAAAACCGCAAAGGTTTCCTTTGATTCGGAAAAGCTATACTTTACTGCAACAGCCGACAAGGAAATGAAGCAGGGAAATAACTTTATGTATTTATACATAAATGCAGACAGAAACTATGCTACCGGTTTTGAAGGCTATGACTACGTCGTAAATATGGACGGTCTTGGTGTGCTTTCCGCATTTACCGGAAACGGAACGGAAAGTAAAAAGGTAAGCGATGTTTCGGTAAATGTAAAGGATAACCGCATCACTTTAGCAGTTTTACGAAGCGAAATCGGCGAAACAGATAAGGTAGATGTAGAATTCAAGTGGACTGATTCTGTGGAAAGTGACGTTATCGCCTGGTATGCTAAAGGCTCTGTTGCGCCTATGGGAAGATTTAACTATCACTATACGGAAATCCCCGAGACAACCCTTACGGAAGCAGAGCGTGCCCAAATCGGCAAGGATGCAATTATAAAGGCAGGAGCTTCTACCATGATTGCAGACGGCGGAAAGATGAAGGTTTATGAAAAAGATATAAGAGTTACCGCCTTTGAGGCAAACGGAACACTTTATGTTCCCGAAAGTACATTCTTAAACATTATGGGCGACGGCAGAACAAAGAGCGTATATAACTATAAAAACAATATGATTAAAATCCGCCACTATGATATGAACGAAGACCTTACAGAGGTTATAAACAGCAGCTTTGCATATACAACACTTGATTCTTATGATGCAAAGGTAAACGGAAAGGCAATTACCTTAAAAGCTCCCATTGTGGCGGCAAACGGACTTATATATGTTCCGCTTACATTTATTGAGGATGCTTACGGCTACAACGTTAAAAACCACGGAAACGGAATTTATTCCGTAAGCAGAAACGGTCTTTCAAATGAAATTGTAAACGCTGTATCAGCGCATCTTAATTAAAGGAGGGGATAAATATGAAAAAGTTAACTGCAATATTACTTGCTTTTATAATGATGCTCGGCACAGTTTCGGTTTTTGCATCAGATGAAGTTTATCCCTATTCCTCCGACTGGAAAATTTCTGCGTCAAGTGACTATTTAAGCTCGCTTAAAAAGGCTTTTGACGGAGATAAAGGAACTTACTGGCACACAAGCTATACAGCTGTGGGCGGCGAAATAACCGACAAAGATCCTCTGCCCTTCTACATTACGGCAGAGTTTCCCGAGACGATAAACTTAACAGGTTGGCGCTATATGCCCCGAACCGACAACGGAACGGGTACCGTTCAGGAATATACAATTTTTGCATCAGGCGACGGTGTTAAGTTTTCCAAAATTACGGACGGAACATTTACCCACGTTGACGATGTAAAACAGAGAACAGAAAAGGAAGCAACCTGGGACGGTGTAAAAGCAAAGGCCGTTATCATAAAAATAACCAAGGCTTTAGGAGACTACGGAACAGCGGCGGAAATTTCCTTCTTAAAGGGAACAGGCGAAGGCAAGGCGATAACGGGAGATACCGACAAGGAAGCAATTTTGGAAGAAGGAACATCCGGAAAGACCTATTCCTACGATTCCTCCTGGCAGGTATCCGTATCAAGCGAATATAACGGATCTTTCGGTAAGGCGTTTGACAATGACAGCACAACATACTGGCATTCTGACTATAAAACCGAAGGCGGAGCTATAACGGAAAACGATAAGCCGCCCTATTTAATTACGGTGGTATTCCCCGAAAAAATAAACCTTACGGGCTGGCGCTACACACCCCGAACCGATAACGGAACGGGTACTGTTGAAAGCTATATCGTTTATGCATCAGAGGACGGAGATAACTTTGGAAAGGTTTATGACGGTGCTTTCAGACACGAAGATAATGTAAAACTCCGAACTACGAAAAAAGCAACCTGGGACGGAGTTTATGCAAAGGCGGTTGCCATAAAAATCACCGCTACCGTGGGAGACTACGGAACTGCGGCAGAAATTGCATTTATAAAGGGCGAGGGCGAAGGAAAGAAAGTTACTTCTGAAATCACTCTTTCCGAGCTTAATGAAGTAATCGAAAATGCCGAAGCGGGCGAAGTAATCCCCGAAAGCTATGTGGAAAAAACATCTGAATCCATGGGTGAAAAATATCCATATACCGATGGCTGGAAGGTAGAAGTTCCGAGTGAGCGAGGAGCAAATACGAAAAATAAAATGTTTGACGGAAATTCTTCCACCTTCTGGGAAACAGATTATCTGAACGTTGACGGTGTTGTTACAAAGGAAGAGCCTCCTTATAACATCGATATAGAATTCCCCGAGGAGATTAATCTTACCGGTTGGCGCTATACTCCCAGACGTGACACGGTGGGAACAATAAGATTCTTTAACCTTTACACATCAACAGATGGTGAAAACTATAAGTTTATCACAACGGGCGAATTTCCCTATGCAAAGGAAGCGGCAGGTCCTACAAGAAATATCGCCTTTAAGGGCGGAATGACAAAATTCCTCCGCATTGAGGTTACCGAAAGCTATTATGCTTACTGCGGTGCAGCTGAAATGGAATTTTATATAAACGGAACGGGCGAAATGAAGTATAGTGAGCAGGAAACCGAGGGGACAAATTCCCTTGGGCTCGGAAAAATTAAGCCCCGTGGCTGGTATGCAAAGGCAAGCAGTCAGTACTTCGGATATCCCGTATCACAGTCCATTGACGGCAAGCCTGCAACAATCTGGCACTCAAATTACAGCGTAATTGACGACAAGGTAATTATGACGGAAAAGTTCCCCTTCACAGTTGAATATATCTTCCCCGAAAATCTTACCGTTTCGGGCATCGGCTTACTTCCCAGACAGGATTCGGGAAACCACGGACTTATATTAAACTGTAACATCTATGCATCAGACAGCGTGGAAGGCGAATATATTTTACTTAAAAAAGGAGTTTCCTTTGATAAAAATAAAACCGAAAAGGAAATTTCCCTGGCAGGAAACTTAAGCCTTCGCAAAGTAAAAATCGAAATTACGGAAGGAAACTTATCCTGCGCATCCCTGGCTGAATTCAGCGTATGGGAAAAGGATCCCGATAAGGTTGACCTTACTCTTAAAAGCTATGCCGAAGAAGAAAAGAAATATGCAACCTACACGGTTGACACTTCCTCCTTTATCGCACTTTACGAAGGTGAGAACTGGGCCGGGGCAGAGCCCGGCAATATCTTTGACGGCTCATCAGGCGGCGTATGGCAGACAGCGGCGCTGGATGGAGAACCCGTAATGCTTACCATTGATATGATAAGACCTCATACAATAAAGGAAATGACCTATCTTCCGAGACAAACCCCGGACCTTCACGGTCATTGGAAAAAGGTTTCAATTTATACATCCTTGGATGGTGAAAACTGGGAAGAGCTCTTTATTGATAAAACCTTTGATCTTGATTTAAGCTTAAAGGTTATTCCCTTCGGAAAAGAAGTTACTATGCGCTATATGCAGATTGAATTCTGGGACTATAATGCAAAGAGAGTTTCCTGTGCAGAAATCACCTTCAGTCAGAGCGCAAAAGCCCATGAAGAGGAGCTTCTTGCAAATCAGGCAAGCTACAAACTGAAAATCGGAGACAATGAAATTTCCGCAGTAAAGGGTGGAGTTGCTTCTGAAAAGATGCTTGATGTGGCTCCCTTCATAGTGGACGGCTCTACCATGATTCCTTTAAGAGGATTACTTGAGGAAATGGGAGCAAACATAGCCTGGAACGGTGAATGCGATGAAATTACACTTGATGCACCTCCCTATGAAATTAAGCTCCAGATTCAGAATGAGCTTGTATATGTAAAGGACCCCTTGTACGGAAACATTATGTATACACTCATAAATCCTCCTATAATAAAGGACAGCCGTACTTTTGTTCCGATAAGATTTATTTCCGAAATCCTCGGCTACAAAGTAAGCTGGGACGGTAATACACAAACTGTTTTAATTGAAAAATGATAAAAAGAGGCTACAGCAATATTTTGCTGCAGCCTTTTTTGTAACCTTCTTTTGCTTTTGTCATAATATATAATGAATATTAAAAGGAGGTTTTAATATGAGCGAAAATAAAAACAATGAAACTGCAACAAAAATTCCCTATATGTGTCCTATGATGAATTATCATACATATCCTTTCGGAGAATATATGTGGCAGAGAAATCCTTCTGTATCGGAAGGCATGTGTCGCAGTATGCCTGTGTGCTGTCCTATGTGCGGAAGTTTCCTTCCTATGGGAGGTTTTATGGGATGTGCAGGAGGATATCCCATGGGTGAAAATGTTCCTTTCCCTGAATGCAGCGGCTGAAAACCTCAGGGTTTTCAGCTTTTTTTGTATAATGCTCACAAAACGGGTATAAAAAAGTTTATTTTTATGCAAAAATTTCATTGACTTATGCATGAATGGGTGGTATACTCTCTTTATATTGAAAACATTTGTTTTTGGGTGGTGGACACGGGATGAGCAAAAGTTCTTTGGTTCTGGTAGACTCAAAGGTGCTTCCTGAGGTATATAATAAGGTACTTGAGGCGAAAAGATACCTTGCCGAAGGGGAGTGCAGGGAAATAAGTGATGCCGTTAAAAAGGCGGGTATATCCAGAAGTGCATATTATAAGTATAAGGATTATGTGTTTCCCTTTAACCAGATGCAGGGAATTATCACTCTGTTTTTTATCGTATCCGATATGACGGGGGTGCTTTCATCCATTCTTTCAACTCTTGCAGAGGCGGGAGCAAATGTCTTAACCATCAACCAGAACATTCCCGTAAATTCCGTAGCGGATGTATCAATCAGCATACAGAATATATCCGGTGTGAATTTGCAGGATCTGATAGACCGTCTTTCTGCTTTACGGGGAGTTAAAGACGTTAAGGTTCTGGCGAGACAATAAGAAAGGAAGTAACGACGAATGAAAAATGTGGCAATACTGGGATTCGGCACAGTCGGCAGCGGAGTTTACGAAATGCTTTGTCAGAATGCCGAAAAAATTGAAAAAGCCGCAAACACACAGATTAAGGTTAAATACATCCTTGATATAAGGGATTTTTCCGACAGAGAAGATGCAAAAATTTTCACAAAGGATTTCAATGTTATTTTAGAAGATCCGGAAATTGACATTATTGCAGAGGTTATCGGAGGGATTCATCCTGCTTATGACTTCACAAAAGCGGCTCTTCAGATGGGAAAAAGTGTTGTAACCACAAACAAGGAGCTTGTTGCAAAAAAGGGATGCGAGCTTTTAAAAATCGCAAAGGAAAAGAACGTAAACTATCTTTTTGAAGCTTCCGTTGGCGGAGGTATTCCTTTAATAGCCCCTGTTCATAACTATCTTGCGGCAAATGAAATTGTGGAAATAGGCGGTATTCTTAACGGCACAACTAACTATATCCTTACAGAGATGTTTGAAAAAGGAAGAGGGTTTGATGAGGCATTAAAGAGTGCTCAGGCTCTCGGATATGCAGAAAGAAATCCCGAGGCTGACGTAGAAGGAATTGACGCTTGCCGAAAAATATCCATACTTATGTCACTTGTAACAGGAAAGTTCTGTGATTCTGAAAAGATACACACCGAAGGTATCACCAATATTGATGAAAAAGACGTAGCCTATGCAGAAAAACTCGGAAGCGTTATAAAGCTTGTGGCTTACGGCAAAAATACAGAAGCGGGAATGGAAGCTGAGGTTTGTCCCGCAATCATTAAAAAGAATAATCCTCTGGCATCTGTAAGCAGCGTGTTTAATGCAGCGTATGTAGAAGGTAACGCCGTTGGAAAGGTTATGTTCTACGGCAGAGGAGCAGGTAAGATGCCCACCGCAAGTGCCGTTGTTGCAGATATTCTGGATGTGGCAAAGTCGGGAGCAAATAAGGGCTATTACTGGGAAGAGAGCGATGAACTTATTCCTTATGAAAAAATGAAAAACTCCTATTTTGTCAGAATAGCAAAGGAAGACGAAGCAAAGGCAAAAGAAATTTTTAAGGCAGAAGCATTTATTGAGCTTTCAGGCGAGGAAAATGAATTTGCGGTAATTACTCCCGTTTGGGAAAACTGCTTTGCCGAAAAGGTACTTAAGGACCTTAAGGTTATAAAGAAAATCCGTATCGCAGGTGAGGATGAATGATTCGGGTAAGAGTTCCTGCTACCAGTGCAAATCTGGGCCCCGGGTTTGACTCAATGGGACTTGCTCTGGGTCTTTATAACGAAATTGAAATTGAAGAAACCGAAGGCGGAATAGAAATAATTCAGGATGGTGCATACGGGAAAAACTATTTACCTGAGCGAAACCTTATATACAGAGCAATGGACGCAGTATTTTCGGAGTGCGGAAAAAGGCCTTGCGGAGTGCGAATAAAAATTAACAGTAAAATTCCCGCAACGAGAGGGCTTGGCTCATCTGCGGCATGTATTATCGGAGGAATGGTGGGAGCAAATGCAATGTTTGGACTTCTGGGTCCTTCTGATATACTCTCTCTTGCTGCAAAAATGGAGAAGCATCCCGATAATGTGGTGCCTTGTCTGACAGGTGGATTTGCGGTGTCATATTATGACGGCAACAAGGTAACATACAGTAAGATGGCTCTTGGTGAAGAAATAAGTCTTGCGGTTATCTATCCTGACTCGAAGCTTGCCACAGGAAAGTCAAGGACGACATTGCCATACAAGGTAACACATGGTGATGCGGCATATAATGTGGCTCATGCGGGACTTTTGGTTTCGGCAATTGCCGGGAAGAAATATCATCTTCTTTCAGAGGCAATGAAGGATAAACTTCATCAGCCCTACAGAATGAAAATGGTTCCTGACATGGAAGAAATATTGAAGCTGTGCGAAGAATCGGGAGCTTACGGCTCATATTTAAGCGGAAGCGGACCTTCTATTGCGGCAATAATTCCTACAAAAGAAAAGGAAAACGTGAGAAAAAAGATAAATGCGGGAATGGAAGGAAAAAATTATAATTTTGATATTTTTGGCTTTGATAACATTGGAACTAATGTGGTAAAGCTTTAAATAACAGTATGAAAAGAAAGGATTGATTATAAATGTTGATAGTGCAGAAGTTTGGCGGAAGCTCTGTTGCAAACGCGGAAAGAGTATTCAACGTTGCATCAAGAATTGCTGAAACCTACAGAAACGGAAACAGTGTGGTTGTAACGGTTTCCGCACAGGGCGACACAACTGACGATTTAATTGAAAAGGCAAAGGAAATTAACGAAAAGCCTTCCAAGAGAGAAATGGATATGCTCCTTGCAACAGGTGAGCAGATTTCAATAGCTCTCCTTGCAATGGCTCTTGAAAAGCTTGGCGTTCCTTCCATATCCCTTACAGGATGGCAGGCAGGAGTTCAGACTGACTCCAAGTACGGCGTGGCTAAAATTAAGAGAATAAACACAGAAAGAATCTTATCCGAGCTTGATGCTAAAAAGGTTGTTATCGTTGCAGGATTCCAGGGTATAAATAAATATGACGATATCACAACCCTCGGCAGAGGCGGAAGCGACACATCTGCTGTTGCTCTTGCTGCAGCCCTTCATGCCGATCTTTGTCAGATATTTACTGATGTTGACGGTGTATTCACAACAGACCCCAGAATTTGCCCCGATGCAAAGAAGCTTCCTGAAATTACTTATGATGAAATGCTTGAACTTGCATCCTTAGGTGCTAACGTACTTATGAACAGAAGCGTGGAACTCGCTAAAAAATATAATGTTAATTTAGAAGTGTTAAGCAGCCTTCACAAGGTTGAGGGTACTTATGTCAAGGAGGTTACTAAAGTGGAAAAATCAAATGTAAGAGGTATAGCAAGAGATAATGACGTGGCAATGATATCGGTACTTGACGTGCCCGATGAGCCCGGTATAGCATTTAAGGTATTTTCAATGCTTGCAAAGCACAACATCAATGTTGATATGATTCTTCAGTCCATCGGTCGTGAAGATAAGAAGGATATAAGCTTCTCTGTTAAGAGCGACGAATGTGAAGAAGCGGTTAAACTGCTTTCCGAAAACAACATTATTGAAGCAAGAAAAATCGTTTATAAGGACAATGTTTCAAAGGTTTCCATCGTTGGTGCGGGTATGGTAAGCAATCCCGGTGTTGCATCTATGATGTTTGAGGCAATGTACGATGCACACATCAACATTCACATGATTTGCACAAGCGAAATCAAGGTTTCTATTCTTATCGACAGAGAATATGCTGAAAAGGCAGTAAGAACCCTTCACGAAAAATATAATCTTGATAAATAATAAGAAATCCCCTTGCAAATAATAGCAAGGGGATTTTTTTATGTCAAAATATAAAGATTTATTTTTAATAACTTTAGGTGCGTTTTTAATGGCTTTCGGAACGGTTCATTTCGCAGAGGAAGCTTCCATAGTTTCGGGTGGGGTATCGGGTTTTGCCGTTGCGGTATCGGGGATAGGTAATTGGTTCGGAGTAAAAATACCGCTGTATCTCACTACGGCAATATTAAATATACCGCTTTTTATGGCAGCTTTCATGAAAAGGGGAGGCAGATTTATATATTTATCCCTTTATGCCACGGCTATGTTCACTTTGTTTTTAGGATTAACGGCATATATACCGCCATTTTTCCCTGTCAGCGAGGATGTATTTGCATCATCTGTTTTGACAGGAGTGTTTTTGGGGCTTGGGCTGATTCTTGTTATTAATTCGGGAGCATCAACAGGGGGGACGGATATGCTGGCTCTTTTGATTCAGGATAAATTTCCGAAAATTAAAATCACCACCATCATAAATGTTATAGACACTCTTATTATACTTTTCGGACTTTTTGTGTTTGGAGCGGTGAAAGCATTTTACGGAGTGTTATCTGTTTTTGTGACGACTTTTATACTTGATAAGAAGATTAAAAAGTCATAAATAGTTAAACAGGTTGACTTTTATTCTCAAAGGGAGTATAATTGAATAAAACTTAAGGAAAGGAAAAAATAATATGAAAAAAGTAAAAAGAATGGCATCAATGCTTCTTGCAATCATTATGGCTTTTGCAACCGTAAACACTTTGTTTGCAGAAGAAGTGAAAATGGACTATGAGGTTATCATAGCACCTCAGTTTGAAGCGGCAGGATATTTTTATGAAGGTCTTGCAAGAGTTAAAAAGAACGGAAAATGGGGCTATATTGACGAAGCGGGTAAAGAGGTTATCGCACCTTCCTTTGCCTATGCAGGAAACTTTTACGATGGCAAAGCTGTCGTAGGTATTTCCGAGGCACCGATAACTGAAAACAGCTTAACGGTATCTGTTAAAATGGGTTATATCGACCATAGAGGTAATTATACGCCGTTTATGATACTAAGGGAAGGTTCATACAGCGAATGGACAGTTTTTGATATTGATCTCCTTTTTGAATTCAGTCAGGATGGTTTCGGCTACGATATAAATGAACTTAAAAACATAGGATATAACGAAGGCTATTGCTGCATAGAGTTTTATGATTCTTATCTGATATTTGCTGAAAACGGATATGAAGTGGATGGCGATCTCGGAAACTATGAATATGAAGGAGAACAGTATGGAATGTTCCTCTGGGGACAGTTTTCCGACGGGCTCTTTATGGCATCGTCATATGACTGGTATCCCTTTGCGGCATTCGTTGATGCATCCGGAAACTTAAAGGTTCAGGCTACATGCGCTTACGTTGATCTTATAGATGATAAATATCTTCTTACAAGCTGGTATCCTTTTGTTGAAGGCTACAGCCTTTGCTGGATTACAAGCCCCGATCCTGATGTGTGTGCCGGCAGAGATTGCGTGGCGTTACTTGACAAAAACGGAAAAATCGTGGTTACCGGAAATTATGATGTTGCAACAAGCACATTCAGACGTTTTAATACTCTGCCGAGAGTATTAAATGAAGGAAGAATTTGTGTAAGAGATATTGACAGCCAGAAATTCGGAGCAATAGACATTAACGGAAACGTAAAAATTCCCTTTATATATGACCAGCTTTCTGCATTTAATGAAGGATTGGCAAGTGCAACAAAAGATGGCAAGTGCGGCTTCCTGGATGTGAACGGTAATGTGGTAATTCCCTTTATCTATGACAATGCAACTCTTTTCAACGGTGGTATAGCTCTTGCTGTAAAGGACGGTGCTCCTGTTATCATAGACAGATACGGAAATGCTTTATCGGGAAGCGAAAAAGTTCCGGTTGGCTGTTATATAGGTGAAGACGGCGTGTCTTACGGCATTGATGAAACTATAATTATCGAAGAAAACGGAAAATACGGCTATGCACATCTTACATACAAGACATCCCTTCCCAAGATTGAGGAAATGTCTGCCTGGGCATTTCCCGAGGTTACGGAAGCAATAGAAAAGAATCTTATTCCTTCATATTTACAGAATCAGTATTTTGATAATATAACAAGAGAAGATTTTGCAGAGCTTATCATAACCGCCCTTGAAGAAGTAACCGACAAGGATGCTGAAACTCTTCTTAAGGAAAGATGCGGAATTGAAGGAATTGATATGTATAACAGCAATCCTTTCAAGGATACAAATAAGAAAGCTGTAATCGTTGCCAATAAGCTCGGTATTATAAACGGTGTATCCGAAACAAGCTTTGCACCCAATAACTACATAAGCCGTCAGGATGCGGCAGCTCTTATCATGAGGGCGGCAAAGCTCATAAAGGGCGATGTGGCAATCAGCGACACTGCTTTCAGCGATAACGGAGCTATTGCTGACTATGCAAAGCAGGCTGTAAGCTATGTTACCACATTAAAGATAATGAATGGCGTAGGCGAAAATAAATTCGACCCCACGGCAACATATACAAGAGAACAGGCGTATATCACAATTTTAAGACTATTTAAGAGCATCGCATAAAAAAGAATCCCGTGCATTGCACGGGATGTTTTTTATATATTTAACTTTTTATATTCTTTTCCGTCCAAGTCCTTCCAGATAAAGATGCCGTCACAGAACATCATATAGGAGTGGGGGGTGTTTTCCTTGGGGATGGATACAGAGCC
>JAZRHF010000095.1:0-33438 GCA_045644565.1 Clostridia bacterium
TAGGCGTTGTTATTCCGTCTTTTGTGATAATTACAGTAATTGCGTTTTTCCTAAATAAATTCAGCGAATATAAAGCTGTTCAGTATGCTTTTTACGGAATAAGAGCAGGCGTTTTGGCACTTGTAATTAAAGCGCTTATAACTATGTATAAGAAAATGCCCAAAACTGCAATAGCTTACGGTATAGCACTTTTCGCTTTTGTTGCATCAATAATTTTTGACATTATCAACATAAGCATCATTTATGTTATTTTGGCTTGTGCCGTAATCGGACTTGTGCCATCCTTAATAAAAGTAAAGGAGGTTGGTTGAAATGGAATTTTTTGAACTTTTTTACACCTTCTTTTATATAGGAATAGTAACCTTCGGCGGAGGATATGCAATGCTTCCTCTTATTCAGAGTACGGTTTTGAGTAAGGGATGGATGCCTCATGAACAGCTTGTTGATTTTGTGGCAATATCAGAATCCACCCCCGGACCTTTTGCCATTAACATTGCAACGTATATTGGTGCGGAAAGAGGAGGAATATTAGGCTCTGTCTGTGCTACGCTTGGCGTTGTGCTTCCTTCCTTTATCATAATTTTATTGGTTGCGAGAGTTTATGAAAAATTCAATTCAAACAAAATAGTTAAGGGTATCATGACGGGACTTAAGCCTGCTGTAATAGGTTTAATCGCATCAGCGGTTTTGTCAATCGGAAAAACTGTTTTGATTCCTGATTTTGAAAGCATTAAAGCCATCAGCGAAATTTTCACGTTGGAGCTTTTGTGTTCATTTATAATTTTTGCTATAGGATTATTCCTGATATTAAAAAAGAAGGCACATCCCATTTTGGTTGTGGCTTTATCTGCAATACTCGGAATTTCGGCAGGATACTTTATACTGTAAAGGTAGGATTACATGGAAACATTATTCTTAAAAGTCAATCCTTTGGCTATTGATTTTGAAAAAATAAATAAAGGTGCAGAAATTATTGTAAACGGCGGACTTACGGCTTTTACCACGGAAACTGTTTACGGTCTCGGTGCAGATGCCGAAAATAAAGAGGCGGTTAAAAACATTTTCATAGCAAAAGGCCGTCCCATGGATAATCCATTGATTGTTCATGTTTCGGATATTGCGATGTGCGAAAAATACGTTTCCGAGATACCGGAAAGTGCCGAATTACTTATGGATAAGTTTTGGGGAGGCCCCCTTACTATAATAATGAAAAGAAGTAAATATGCTATTGACGAGGTAACTGCAGGAGGAGAAACCGTTGCAATAAGACTTCCGTCACATCCTGTAGCCCATGCTCTTATAAAGGCGGCGGGATGTGGAATTGCTGCACCAAGCGCCAATATATCAGGGAAACCGAGCCCCACATTGGCAGAGCACGTTTTTGATGACTTCAACGGAAAAATTCCATGTATTATTGACGGAGGAAAGGCAGAACACGGACTTGAATCAACAGTTATTGATTTAAGCGGAGAAAGACCGCTTGTTCTTCGTCCCGGTGTTATAAGCCTTGATATGATTAAGGAGCTTTTGCCTGATGCAAACTACGGTGGCGGAGGAGAAGGTGTTCCCAAAAGCCCCGGAATGAAGTATAAACACTATGCGCCCGATGCAAAGGTTATTGTTGTAAACGGTGATATGAGAAAAGAATCGGGAAAGTACAAAGGGAAAGCAATGTTTATTGACTATGAAGATAACAGAGGAGAATACGAGGAGTCTGAATTTCTTACAGCAGGGTGTGATGATGTAACTTACGGTGCTTCTTTGTTCTGGCTTTTGCGTCGAGCGGATGAGCTTGGAGCAAAGTTCGTATTTGCAAAAAATCCCCGTGGCGGAACAAATGTATCCGATGCCCTTTGTAACAGACTATATAAGTCGGCAGGGGGATTGATTGTATGATACTCTTTGTATGTACGGGAAACACCTGCAGAAGCCCTATGGCAGAAGCACTTTATAAAAACATTACCGGTGAAGATGCTAAATCCTGCGGACTTAGTGCAACAGAGGGAGCGAAGGCAAGTGACAATTCGGTTACGGCAATGTCGAAATACGGCATAGACATATCCGGACACAAAGCGAGACAGATAAATTTGTTAATGTTAGAAGAGGCAAAAATGGTTATAACCATGACGGAAGCTCATAAAGCAATGCTTTTGTACTCTGTGCCCAAATATGAAGAAAAGATTATGACCATATACGAATGGGCAGGGAAAGAAGGGGACGTTTCCGATCCTTTTGGAGGAAATGTTGAAGTTTACGATAAGTGCGCAAAGGAACTGGAGGAGTTAATCCGTGAAGGTAGTAAAATACACTAAAGAAAAATTTAATGCACTTTATGAAATAGAAAAAGAAGCTTTTTCGGATTTCTGGAGCGAAAAAGGAATGAAGGAAGAACTTTCGTTAAAGCAGGCTCATTATTATGTGGCAGAAGAGGACGGAACTGTTTTTGGTTTTGCGGGATTCTGGCTCATATTTGAAGAAGCTGAAATAATGAAGGTTGCGGTTAAAAAGTCGGAGCGGGGAAAGGGGATAGGAAATTCTCTGCTTACGGCAATTATTGATGATGCAAAAAGCTTGGGTGCGGATAAAATACTGCTCGAAGTAAGAGAAGGAAACACTCCCGCCCGTAAGCTTTATGAAAAGCACGGCTTTATATCCTATGCGGTAAGAGAAAAGTATTACGGCGGAACAGAAAATGCCGTGCTTTATAAAAAGAATTTGTAAAGGATAGTTGTTATGTTGATTTTAGGAATAGAAAGCTCATGTGATGAAACAGCGGCAGCAGTTGTTAAGGACGGTCGTGAGGTTTTGTCTGATGTAATATATTCTCAGGCGGAAATTCATTCCAAATACGGTGGAGTTGTGCCTGAAATAGCATCAAGAAGACACATTGAAAAAGTACTTTATGTAATAGATAAGGCTCTTTCTGATGCTAATGTAACAAAGGATGATATAGACGCAATTGCAGTTACCTGCGGTCCCGGACTGGTGGGAGCGTTGCTGGTTGGCGTTTCTGCGGCAAAGTCACTTTCTTATGCATGGGGAAAGCCTCTTATACCTGTTAACCACATAAAAGGGCATATTTCTGCAAATTATGTAGCGTTTGAAAAACTGGAGCCACCTTTTATATGCCTTGTGGCATCGGGTGGTCACAGCCATATTGTTCACGTTAAAAACTATACCGATATGGAGGTTTTGGGTGCGACAAGGGACGATGCGGCAGGAGAAGCCTTTGATAAAGTTGCAAGAGTAATAGGACTCGGATACCCGGGAGGACCAAAGGTTGATGAAGCGGCAAAGAAGGGAAATCCCGAAGCTTTCAGTTTCCCGAGAGCGAAAACAGGAGACGATTTTTCATTCAGCGGACTTAAAACCGCAGTAATAAATACGGTACATAAAATGGAGCAGAAGGGCGAAGAAATTCCCGTTAACGATATAGCTGCAAGTTTTCAACAGGCGGTTGTTGAAGTTCTGGTTGCAAACACGGTACATCAGGCAAACAAGGTTAATGCAAATAAAATCTGTCTTGCAGGTGGGGTGGCATCAAATTCTCTTCTTCGCAGTGAATTTGAGATAGCGGCGAAAAAGAACAAGCTGGAACTTTTCTATCCTCCGCTAAGATTTTGTACCGATAATGCGGTAATGATTGCATCTGCAGGGTATTTTGCATATAAAAACGGAGATTCGGCAGATTTGGACTTAAATGCATATCCGGCTTTAAGCTTATAAAAAATGACGGGAGATTCCCGTCATTTTCATATTTAAAGTTATTTTGTGCATATATTTAAAATTTTGTGTATTTACAATAAAACGGAAAGATGCTATAATTAAACCAAATATTAAAGGAGGTATAAATATGAAA
Source organism: Clostridia bacterium (assembly GCA_045644565.1). GTDB lineage: Bacteria > Bacillota > Clostridia > CAKSNL01 > HGM11501 > HGM11501. Next base: position 3,860 of record JAZRHF010000095.1, read on the forward strand.
TCAAAAATTTGTTTGATACTTGTTGTTATGATGATTTTCTCCATGATAGTTACAGTATCTGCAGAAGAATCCCCGGTTGTTCTTACGGCAACAGATGTTGACGAATTTACAAAAGGAACTTCCGTTAAGGACGGCCTTATAGAGGGCACTGATTTTACAAGAAGCTATTTTGGTTTTCACGATGTGGATATGACGGGTGTTAAAGCCATAGAGCTTAAAATCAAAATGACTGTTCGGGTAAACGGTGAAGTTTTCCGTATAAAGGTTGACGATCCTTATTCTCTGAACATCGGCTATGTTGTTGTAAATAAAAAAAGCGATAGCGACGGATATGTAACTGCGAGAGGAAATATCACTCCCGTGGAAGGAAAGCATAGCCTTTACATCGGAAGTACCCTTACAAGCACCAAACTTTACTGGGGTATTGAAAGCGTAACTCTTCTTAAAGAAGCAGCACCCGTTGTTACACCCGTACCCGATTCTGAAATAGTTGATAATTACTCTGATACCTGGGTTGCGGTTGACTCAATGGGCAGAAAGGTTGCAGACTTTGAAGAGGCAGGTCCCGTTAAAGAAGGAACACGTAAGGTTGGTATGTTCTACTGGCCTCAGGCAGGCGGCGGATATAACGGTATAATTCCCGAAATTATAAAGAGTGCTCCCGATGCAAGATATCAGTCTGAACACGAAGCCTGGGGTGAAGACGGTGGCTACTGGTGGGGCGAGCCTGTATACGGCTTTTACGGAAGCGCTGAATACTGGGTTTACAGAAAGCACGCTGTTGTTCTGGCAAACGCCGGCGTTGATGCTATTTTTATGGACTTTACCAATGACTGTAATGCAGTAATAGTTAACTTCACAAGACTTTATGATGCATTCCACGATGCAAGAGAAACAGGAATAAATGCTCCCAAGATAAGCATATACGGAAATATGGGCGGTGCAAGTAACTCTGCTCCTACCGATATGCTTCCGACTATGTACTATAACTACTATGCGGACGAAGAATATTCGGATCTTTGGTTTATTTGGAACGGCCAGCCTTTTTTGATTAATTACGGGGTAAGATCGGCGGTGTATAAAGATGATGAAGATAAAGACGTTTTGGATATGTATAAAAACATCTCCGAGACCTTTGACCTTGCAACTCCCGGCGAATTAAGAGGAGGCCCCGGCAACGACCTTAAATTGAGACACGTAAACTGGCTTGAAGAATATCCTCAGCATCCCTTCAGCAAGACAGAAAGCGGCAGATTTGAATTTATGAATCTTGCTATGGCTATAAATCAGTCCTATGTTGCAGGAAGCGGAGTTGTAGGTGTATTCTCCGATCCTTATACAAAGGGTAAAGGCTATTCCGAAGCATTCGGCGAAGATTTATCTGCTACAAGCGGAAAAATTCCTTATTTCTTCCGTGAACAGGCAGCTCACGTTCTTTCGGTTGACCCTGAATTTGTATTCGTTGACGGTTGGAACGAATGGAAAACTCCCAAGTACGACAGCTACGGTGCAAATAAATGTGCCTTCGTTGACCTTTTTGACGAAGAAAACAGCCGTGACTTTGAGCCTTCAAGAAGCTACTTAAAGGACGATTATTATAATCTTTTGGTTGACTTTGTAAGAAAGTATAAGGGCGTTCGTCCTGCTCCTTTGGCAAGCGAGAAGAAGACTGTTGACATAAACGGAGATATTGCACAGTGGAACAGTGTTGCTCCTGAATTTATTAACGATTATGATGATTTCGAGCGTGATGCAATAGGTTCAACAGACAGAATTACAGGAGAACCTATAAAATATACCACAACCGTAAATAACTCCATTTCCCGTGCAAAGGTTGCAAGGGACGAGGAAAACTTCTACTTCCTTGTTACAACAAGAGAGCCTGTTAAGACAGGACATTCGGGCTTTATGAACCTTTACATAAATGCCGACAGAAATATTGCAACCGGATGGGAAGGCTATGATTTCTCCGTAAATGTTGCAGGAGACGGTGTTATTGCAAAGGCGGCAGGTAACACATGGGCATGGGAAGCCATCGGAAACGTAACATCAAGCATTAAGGATAATGCATATCAGATAGTTATTCCCAAAGCGTTGCTTAGCGAAACAGAAGCAGCAGACTTTGAATTCAAGTGGACAGACTCCATCGTTTGTGACGGCGATTATCTTGACTTCTATTTAGAAGGAAGCTCCGCTCCTATGGGTAAGTTTAATTACCTTTATACAGAAATCGCACAGACTGCTCTTACAGAAGCTGAAAGAGAAGCCATTAACGATGTATCAATCGTTAAGGCCGGCGCAAACAGAATGATTATCGACGGCGGTAAGGTTTCTGTGTACGAGCCTGATACAAGAATCAAAGCTATTGAAATGAACGGAACTGCTTATGTTCCTATGGAAACATTTGAGGATGTTTTGGGTAACGGCTTATCCAAGATAACCTATAATGCAGAAAAAAATATTGTTTACGTTGCACGTCACGACCTTGAACCCAACAGCGTAGGAACAACTTACTCCATTACAAACTATGTATGGACCTATGCCAAGGTAGGGGAAAATGAGGGCAGAGCAAACGGATACCACAAAACTCTTTCTGCACCCATTATTGCAGATAACGGTATAATGTATATACCCTTAAGCTATGCATCCGATATGTTCGGATGGAACACGGTAAAAACAGCAGACGGCGTTTATGCAGCAGCACCCGGTGAAATAAATGTTACTGCGGTTAATTCCGTACTCAGCCACATTCAGTAAGGAGGAATTAAAAATGAAAAAAATAATATCTTTATTACTTACATTTTCTATTATCCTTACCCTTGCTATGTCCTTTACCGTAAGCTATGCGGCAGGTGTTGCTGACATTAAGTTTGAAAGCGACGAAATTTCCCTTCTTGATAAAGTGGAATCTGTAGCTGTAAAAGACCTTTCAGGAAACGAATTAAAGACATCCGGTATTTCAAGCGGTGCAATAGGCGGCGGTATTGCTGAAAATATAAACGAACGTTTATACGACGGATACACCGTTACAAACAACACCGAAAGCATACAGAGTTTGCTTGTTATAGGCACAAAGCTCATGATTGATATTGAGCTTAAAGAGGAAATGGAATTTTCTGCTGTGAGAGTTTATGCAGGTGCTTCTGCAAACGGCTTTTCTGCACGTCTTATGAAAAATGCATATCTTTCAGTTTCAAAAGACGGAGAAAGCTATGAAGCGGCTGATAAGCAGGTGTTTGACAAGCCTTCTCCTTACGGCGACCTTGTGTTCAATAAAGACGGAAAGACTTATAACTTAAAAGCAAAGTATATAAGAATCACCATCGAAAGCGTAAACAGCTGGGCAGAATGGGAATGTGAAGAAATCTGCCTTGTAACTCCCGTTTCCGGAAACGAAACAAAGGTTATTGAAGCAGCCGGAACTAGTGCAGGAACAAATGCAGACAATAAAGAAGCAAATTCCAAATACGGCAAAACCTTAAACCGTACAGGATGGGTTTATTCTTCAAGCTCTGCAATTACATATGCGGGAACAGGTGCAGCTTTTGACGGCAATGTAGGAACCTACTGGCACTCTGACTACACTGTTGCAGATGGCAAGATAACCTGGCAGTATGAATGTCCTCATGCCATAAATATCCAGTTTGGCAAGAGCCTCGATGTATCGGGTTTTAAGTATACTCCGAGAACTGACAACGGAGCAGGAACGATTTACGAATATGCAATTTTTGCATCCTACGACGGACTTACCTACGAGCAGATTTACGAAGGGAAGTTTGATTATACCGACGGCAGAGGAGATAAGTATGCATCCTGGGGTAATGTTTCTGCAAAAGCAATTCAGATTGAAATATTGAAGAGCGAAGGAAACTACGGAACAGCGGCGGAAATCAATCTTCTTACAGGTGGAGAAGGAACTGTCATAAAGGGCGACAGAAAGATAAGCTTTGAAGCTCCTCTTACGGATGAAATGGCAATCCTTGCAAAAACAATAGAACGGGAAGATGGCTGGAAAATTTCCGCAACCGATGAGGATAAAAATAACAGAATAGGAAATGCATTTGATAAAAATACAAATACCTACTGGCATACATCATACACTGTTACAGACGGTAAAATTACAGATCAGGTTAAGCCTCCTTATTTCATAACAGTTGAATTTCCCGAGGTTAAGACAATATCAGGCTTTAACTATCATCCGAGACAGGATCAGAGCAGCGCAGGTATGGTTTTGGGATATAAGATTCACGCATCACTTGACGGCGTAAACTTTGAAGAAATTTACGAAGGTGCATTTACTCACGGAGCAGGTAATTCTGACAGAAAGAAAAAGAGTGCTTCCTGGGGTAACACCGAAATGAAGGCTATAAAAATTGAAATAACCAAAGCTGATTCAAACTTCGGAAGTGCCGGAGAAATTTCATTCCTTCACGATACAAAGCGCGATAAAAAGGTTTTCAATACAAGTGACTGGACTGTAAAAACAAATTCCGAGGTAAACTGGGGCAGGGTAGCAAACATTCTTGACGGAAACCCCGGAACAGTATGGCACTCCTACTATGAAGCAGAAGGAGCAACTGTTGTAAAGAGAGACAAAGGTCCTTACTATGTTGAAATCACACTTCCCGAGAAAGAAGTTATTACAGGATTTGAATACACTCCCAGAAGCGACGGAACTCACGGAAGACTTCTTCAGTATGATATTTATGTATCGGATTCCGATGACGGTGAAATGACAAAGGTTTATACCGGATTAAACTCCGCCGACTCGGGTTCCACCAAGATTGTGAATTTCGGAATAGGTATGGAAGTTAAAAAGGTTTATATTGACATTATAAAGAGCCACGAAGACTTTGCTTCAATGTCTGACTTCATATTGATTCCCGGTGAAAAAGATACAAAAGTTGTACCCATTAAAGAAGCGGCAGATGTTATGTATGACACACTTCTTATGCCTATTGACAAAGGAAACTTCTCGGCAATAAGCAACGTGGATATATCAGATGGTAAAAAGCTTTCCTTTGCAATTGACGACGGTGTGGGAAGCTTTTGGCAGTCCGATGTTGCGGAAGACACCGTAACATTCGAGGTGGACTTCGGTGGAACATACACCTTCGGCGCAGTTTATATTACACCCAGAAACTCAAAAGACTATATGGGATACTGGGATAAATTTGACGTATCATATACCCTTGACGGAACCAATTACATAAAGGTTTATGAAGACTACAAATTTGAAGAACGCGACCTTAAAGAAAAGCAGATTATAATGCCCGAAGCCATAACTGCTAAAAGCATCCGCTTTGATATTAAGGAATACTCAGGAAGACGTGTATCCTGTGCTAATGTGGAAATAATGCAGACAGCCAAAATGAAGGAAAATAAGTTTAAGGATGAATATATTCTTAAGATTGGCTCCAACGACATAATTATAAATAAGGGTGATGAGACGAAGACTGTTACCATCGACGTTGCTCCTTATATTACAGGTGTCGGAACAACACTTATTCCTTTAAGAGGGCTTTTGGAACAGATGGGAGCAACCATCGAGTGGAACGGCGATAATCAGACCATCACAATTAAAAAGGATGATACCACAATCACAATGCAGGTTGAGTACAACCTTGTATGGATTGAAAACTCTATGAACGGTCGTATGCGTTACACACTTCCTGCTGAGCCTACTATCAATAACTCGAGAACATTTATCCCCGTAAGATTCGTATCAGAGCACTTAAACTATAATGTAGCCTGGGACGGAGAAACTAAGACTATTACAATTTCAAGATAATAAAAAATCCTCTATGCTTATTTGCATAGAGGATTTTTTATTTATTATAAATTCCAATAAAATATTAAGCCCTTTTTCTGAACTTCAGAGGAGATACTCCTGTTTTTTCTTTAAAAATTTTACAGAAATAAGAACCGCCGGAAAAACCGGTTCTTTGCGAAATTTCTTCGATAGAATAATCCGTTTCAAGTAAAAATGAAATGGCCTTTTCTACACGTACGGAATTTATATAATCCTTTACCGTTGTACCGAAATTGTCATGAAAAAGATTATATAGAATGCTTTTGGAAATGTTGGTATGAGATGAAAGAGAATGTATGGTAATGTTTTCTTGAAAATTTTCATCGACATATTTAATGATTTCGGAAAGCCGTTCATCAGATTTTAAGGTAAGCGTTTTTTCAAGCAGAATATGCTTGGCGATGATTTCCGCAATACGTGACACACTTTCAATTTTATCCATATCCATATAAGGGATTTCGGAAAATAATTTTTTTAACTTTAATGAGTCAACACCTAAAGTATCCAAATGCTTTTCGATAGCTGAAAAAGGAATATCAGAACGGATTTGACCGAAAAGAATATAACCTATAACTTTTTCTCCGAAAATTATGGGCAGCGAAACGTCATAAAGCCCTGCATGGCAGACATGAGCTTCGATTTTTTTTGATTTTTTGCACCTTTCAAGAAGGCATTCATCGGAATTTCTACAGAGGCTGAAGCCTTTTTCTGTACTTTGCACAGCTCCGCAATAACTTATGTTAGCCCATTGGGCTTTGTTGCTGAGACGATTAAATTCGGCATCAAGCAATTCCATGTATATTCCGGTGGAATTAAAAAAATCTTTCAGAATCATTTCTGCTTTATCGGAATCATAATTTATAATCATTAACATCACCGCTTTTGTTATAACATAAGGGGGTGATTTTGTCAATAAATTATCGCGAAAAAGAAAATAGTTATAAAAAACGGGAAGAATATTACTTTTATTAAAAAATAATATGTGGTATCATATAGATAAATTGTATAAAGGAGGATTATATATGAAAAAAGCGACAGATTTCAGATATAACACAGGGGAAACACGAGTTCCATGGGCGGCGGTAGGAGAAAACTATAACGTAAAGGATCTTATGGAAATAATAAAGTTCCTGATGCAGGGCAAGGGAAAGGAATATGAAGATGCCGTAAAAGCTGTTGAAGCAGAGGTTGAAAGGCTCGGCAAAGTTTCTACACCTCCCGGAAAGCTTTCTCTCGGAAGTAAAGTTGAAGAGGCAGAAAACGCATGTAATGAATATCTTAACACTGAATCTTCCACATTTGTCACAAATGCAACAGCAGGTTTTGAAATTGCTTACAAGTATGCAAATCTCAAGGCAGGAGATGAGGTAATAGTTCCCGCCATAACATTTGTTGCGACAATGGCATATCCTCTTTCTGTTGGAGCAAAACTTGTTTTTGCCGATGTAGATCCTCTTACCATTAATATGGATCCTGCTGATGTGGCAAGAAAAATCACAGACAAGACTAAGATGATTGTGCCCGTACATATAGGCGGTTATCCTGTGGATATGGAGCCGATAATGAAGCTTGCTAAAGAGAAAAATATACTTGTACTTGAAGATGCGGCTCATGCTTTCGGAGCAATGTACAAAGGTAAAAAAGTAGGAACAATCGGAGATTTTGCGGCGTTTTCCATGCACGAGGTTAAAAATATAACTTCCTTTGGAGAAGGCGGAATTCTGACAACAACAATACCCGGATTTGAAGGCGAATTAAAAAGAGCAAGATTTTTGGGACTTGACTTTTCCTGTCCGATAAAGGACTGGCTTTACAACATAACACCCATAAAAGGTAAGGAAGCTCCTTTCGTTCCGGGAAATGCCTCTACTACAGAAATTCAGGGTCTTGGGCTTTCTTTACAAATTGCAAGAAACGAAGCGATTATTGCGGAAAGAAAAAAAGCAGCTGAATATTTAAACAGACGTTTCGAGGAAAATGATGCGATAATTCCTCAGAAGCTTGGAGATGACAATATTAAACCTACTTTCCATCTTTATCTTCTTCAGATTGATCCTGAAAAGGCAGGAGGGGATATACAGGTTCTTAAGAAAAAACTTGAAGAGAAAGGGGTTACCCAGATAGCTCACTTCGGACCTCTTTACAGATTTAAAATCGTTCAGGACATGGGCTATGATTCTGAAGAAATAGCAAAAAGTTGTCCTGTTTGCGAAGAAGTGTTCTATAAAAAATATACACATCTTCCTCTTTACGGACTTTCTGAAGAACAGCTTTGCTATATGGCAGATTCCATTCTTGAAGCCGTAAGCGAAATGCAAAAGGGAATATAACATAAAAAAAGACATTCACACCGAAAAAGTGTGAATGTCTTTTTTTTATAAAACGGATTTTTCAAGCATTGCAGCACCTACGATACCGGCATCATTACCAAGTGTTGCGGCAACAATTTTGGTTTCATAGTCGAAAGCGACCTCTTCACGAAGCTTTTCACGAAGGGGAACAAGTAAGTTTTCTCCTTCTTTGCTGATACCGCCACCGATTACTATTACATCGGGATATAAAATACGGAGTAAGTCACCGATACCGATAGCAAGATAGTTTATGTATTCGTCAATTACTTCCTGAGAAGCGTGATCGCCCTGCTTTGCAAAGTCAAAAGCAGTTTTTCCGTTGATTTCATTCATTGGAATGGAGTTGAGAAGAGAAGTGGGATGATTGATTGCCTTGTGCTTGGTCATATTTATTAATCCCGAAGCAGAAGCATATGCCTCAAAGCATCCTCGTCTTCCGCATCCGCATCGTTTTCCTCCTGCGGCAATGATTAAATGACCTATTTCTCCCGCACCGAATCTGTGACCTGTATAAACCTTATTTTTTAAGATAATACCTCCGCCGATACCTGTACCGAGCGTTACCATAACGGAGAAGTTGGTTCCCTTTGAAGCACCGTATAAATGTTCTGCGTAAGCGGCACAGTTAGCATCGTTTCCAACGTAGGTTTTAACCCCTGTAAGTTTTTCCATTTCGGCTGAAAGATTAGCTCCTGCAAGATTTAAGTTTGCAATCTGCAGTACAATACCGTTATCGGAGTCGATGAGTCCGGGACTTCCGATGCCGATTGATGAAAGTTCGTTTAATGAAATTCCATAATCGGAAGCTAACTTTTTAACGAGATTAGCCATGTCGGCTATAATTTCCTCGGCACTTCTTTTAGCACCTGCGGGAACCGAATCCTTTATAACAATTTCACCGTTTTCATTTACCAATCCTGCGGCAATGTTTGTGCCGCCTAAATCAATCCCTGCATACATAATCTGTAATTCCTCCTATAATAGTTTCTTTTAAGTTAAGTTCATCGTCTAAAAGTATGATGTCGGCATCAAAGCCTTCTTTAATTTCGCCTTTGGTTGTAAGACCTGCGTAGGTGGCAGGTGCCTTTGTAGCTGCATAGAAAGCGTCCTTTTCGGGAATTCCCCAGCTTACAAGCTTTTTCACACCGTAAAGTGCCGAGTGGGAGCTTCCTGCGATTGTTCCGTCGGTAAGACGGCACTCTCCATCCTTCATTATAACGGCATGTCCGTCATAATCATACTCTCCGTCGGGAAGATAAGCGGGATTTACCGAATCGCTTATTACAATCATCTTTTTACCGAATGTTTTGTAAAGCATCTTTATAACCGACTTATGAACATGAAGTCCGTCGCATATAATCTGCACATAAGCATCTGCCTCAATTGCGGCACCTATAACACCGGGATTTCTGTGGTGAAGGGGAGGCATAGCGTTGAATGTATGGGTAAGGCAGTCAGCGCCTTTTTCTATTGCGCCAAGTGCTGTTTCGTAATCAGCATCAGTATGTCCCAAAATAACCTTGCAACCGCATTTTTCAATAAATTCATAGGCACCGGGAAGCTCGGGAGCGATTGTTATCATTTTTACATTTTTGAATTTGGAAAATTCCTCCAAAGAAGGATTTTTTATAAAATCTTCATTTTGAGCGCCCTTATATTTCTTGTTTATGTAAGGACCTTCCAGGTGGAAGCCCATGATTCTGGCTCCTTCATTAAAGTCAGTTTTCTCGTGAGTGACATTTATAAGATCCTCTGTAGAAATGGTAGTTGTTGTAGGAAACCATGCCGTTACACCGTGAGAACTCTGATATTTTGAAAGCTCCAACAAATGACCTCCGTTTGAAACGCTTGTCCCGAGTGCTCCGTGAGTGTGAATGTCAATAAGACCGGGGTAGGCCTTTTCGCCTTTTTTGTCTTCGCCGTCTTTTTCGGTTTTTCCGATAAAGGTGATTTTGCCATCGTTTATAATAATATCTGTCAGATCGCCGTTAATCAAAAGGTTTTTAAGTATGCGTTCAGCCATGAAAAAGCCTCCTTTTTTAAAATCGGTATTGCCTTTAATATAATTATATGTTAAAATAAGGGCATATTCAAGGCATAATATTGCTATTTTATGCAATTATATTGCTCTTTTTGAAAAGGAGGTAATTTATGAGCATATCTAAATATGAACCACACAGCCTTAAAGAAAAGAAACTGCCGTTTATTTTTCATTTCGATGTTATCTCTCAGATATATTCCGAAAGCGAAAATGCGAAATATGTTGATGAACTGCACTATAAACAACATTGCATGCAGAACTGGCATGAAAATGCAGAGTTTTTATACATAACCGAAGGTAGCGGATGGCTTTATTGTAACAGCGAACGAGAGCATCTTGAAGCAGGGGATATTGCCGTGATAAACTCCTTTGACCTGCATTACACCAAGACAGAGGGGGAATTGAAGTACTACTGTCTTATTCCCGACAGAGCATATCTTCAGCAAAACGGACTTAATACCTCGCTTATAAAGTTTGAAAAGGTAGTAAGGGATAATAAAGCCGGAGAACTTTTTGAAAAAATTGTGTCTGAATTTCGTAAAGATGATGCATTTAAGGAAGCAGGAATAAAAATCGCAGTATCAGACTTTGTTTTATATCTTGCAAGAAATTACACTAAAGCTCCCGATAATAAGGATGCAAAAGCTCTTCATTACATGAGGATGGCAATAGGATACATAGGTTCAAAACTTACTGAAAAAATTACTGCAGACGATGTGGCAAAAGCCATAGGGCTTTCGAAATATTATTTCTTAAGAGAATTTAAGAAAATAACAAACATGACATTGGTTGAGTATATAAACGGTTTGCGATGTGAAAAAGCAAGAAGTATGCTCCGTGAAGAAAATATTACAATCGGGGAAATATCTGCTCTTTGCGGTTTTGAAAATTGCTCATATTTCAATAAAATTTTTAAAGCTGAAACGGGACTTACCATGTCGGAATACAGAAAAAGATGCAAAAAAGAAGGCGAATGATATATTCGCCTCCTTTTTATATTCTCTTGTCGCATTTTATGTATTTTCTTTTCCAGCCTTCGTTGAATTCCGCATCCTCGGGACATCCCGTAAATAAATCTGTGGCGATTTCTTCAAGTTCCATCCTAAGCTCTAAATTTTCAAGATAGTGAGCGGGAATAGCGTCAACTCCAAGATACGCTCCCATGATGCTTCCTGTTACAAGACCGGTTGAATTACTGTCTCCGCTGTGATTTACGGCGGCAACGATTGCTTTTTCAAAACTGTTCTGGTATTTAAGACTGCAGTAGATGCCTATTGCCAGAGTCTCTTCGGCAATACATCCTGCTCCGCCCAAACGACGGATTGCATCACAATCATCTATTTCTCTGCCTGCAAGTCTGATTGCTTTTTCTATAAGATCAATAAGCTCCTGGGTTTCGGGATAGGTTTCTTTTGTGCCTTCCAATGTATCAAGGCAATCGTAAATTATGTTGTAAAGATTTTCATCTGTATATGCAGCGTTATTGATAATGTGAACCATTGCTGCCGCACTGACAAAGGCTAAAGGATGACCGTGGGTGATGGCAGCCGATTTTGCCCCTATTAAGTCGATACGTTCTGTTCCGTATTCTTCCTTGTCAAAATAAAGGCCGATGGGAGCAACCCTCATCATACCTCCGCAACCCTTGCTTGAGTTGAGTCTGTTTTCGATTGATCCCATAACACCGCTTGAAAGAGCATAAAGACAGGTGTTTCCGGGAGCTCTTTTTGATTGCAGTGCCTTAAGGTGATAAATCCAGCTTATTGTATCATTATCCTTTTCCTTGAAAAGTGAAGGCATCTGTGTTCTGAGCCAATCTATATAAGCTTTGTGTATATAGTGGCAAATCGGAGCCATGACGCCTTTTATTTTTTCTCTTGTTGCACCGAAGAGGATGCCGTTAGCGGTAAACATAGTCATCTGAGTGCCGTCGGAAATTAATGCTTTTCCGTCTTTAAGCTCGTAGCGTGTGATACCGATATCTCCGTATTTTTTTCTTATTTCATCAAGGCTTTTGAACTCAACGGCATAACCTAATGCGTCACCTGCCGCTCCGCCCAAAAGACAGCCCTTAAATTTTCTCAATTCCCTCATTGTAATCTCTGCCTTTCTTTGGGTAACAGAGTTATTTTATCAAAAAAAGTCAAAATTTACAAGGGTAAATTTTGACTTTTTTCATTGTGTTGTTATTTTTTTGGCAAAGATTTAAGATATATACTACTTGTAGTATGACGGATTAAATATCTTACTTATTTTTTATTTCGGAAAACATATTTCCGGCACGAAAAACGCTGGAGCTTCCGAATTTTTGCTTTATCAGATCCATGGCGGCGTCAACTTTTTCGTGCTTTTCGTCGTTTAATTCTTCGTCAAACAAAGATAGCTGTGTCGGAGATGTAACATCCTCCAATGAAGAAGCGGTGACTGTAAGCATTCTCACTGGTTTGCCGGATTCCCACTTGGCATCAAAAAGAGCGATGCACTCTTTTGCGATGCTGTGAAGGGAATTGGTGGCACTTACACCTTTTTGTCTGGTTATTGTATTAAAATCCTTATCTCTTATGGTTAGCTGAATGGTTGAGCATTTGAGATTTTCTCGTCTTAATCTTTCGGCAACTGTATCGGATAGAGAATAAATTGCACTTTTTATTTCTTCTCTTGATGTCAAATCGTGGGGGAAGGTTGTGCCGTTACCTATGGATTTGACATCTCTCTCTTCAAGATATGATTTAACGGGATCATCGTCGAGACCTCTGGCATAAACGTAAAGAACTTTTCCGTGTTTTCCGAACCGCTCTTTCAAAAGCCGTTCATCTGCTTTTGCAATATCTCCGATTGTGTTGATACCTAAAGCCTTAAGACCGGATGCTGTGTTTTTGCCTACATATAAAAGCATGTCGCAGGGCAGATGATAAATTTTATCTTTGAAATTTTCTTCGGAAAGCAAGGTTACCGCATCGGGCTTTTTCAAATCGCTTCCCAGTTTTGCGAAAACCTTGTTAAAGGAAACGCCCACAGAAATTGTTATGCCGATTTCGTTTTTTACACGTTCTTTAATTGTATGGGCAATGGTTTCACCATCTCCGAAAAGCTTAAGACTTCCCGTAACGTCGAGCCAGGATTCATCAATTCCGAATTTCTCCACAAGGTCTGTATAGTCTTTGTAAATGTTATTTACACGCTCGGAATATTCTTCATATATATCGTGATGGGGAGGTACTATGGTAAGGTTCGGGCACTTTGAAAGAGCGGAACCTAAGGTTTCCGCAGTAACAATTCCATAGCCTTTTGCCAATTCGTTTTTTGCAAGTATTATTCCGTGTCGGTTTTCTCTGCTTCCGCCCACAGCCATCGGAATATCTTTGAGCGACGGATTAAGTGCACATTCGACAGATGCATAAAATCCGTTGCAGTCGCAATGCAGTATTGTACGAGCCATAATGCCACCTCCTTTTCTTTATATTATAACAGTTTTTGACGTCCTTTTCAAGTGTATAAAAATGTTGTTTTTTTGTAATTTTGTGTTGATTTTTCATATTGACGGAAACGATTTTTAGTGTTAATATAAATTTAATTTAATAATGCACTTTGGTGTGTCTGTTATACCGTATGGGTATAATGGGTGAAAAGGGAATCCGGTCAGACTCCGGAACGATACCAGTCGCTGTAAACGCTGTTTAATCCGTCGGCGAAAGCCGGTCATTGGGAAACTGAGAAGGCAGGATTAAGCTTTATGAGGCGTAAAGTCAGAAGACCTGCACCAATGCTCCTTTGTACGTGCTTTTGCATAGAAGGGGTGTTTTGCCGGCTTTGTTCCGTAAGGGATAAGGCTTTGCTTTGCTGTGGCAAAAAGTGCAGACACAGAAACGCTGCTGTGGTAAGAAATTACCACGGCTTTTTTGTTTTCTGTGATAAAAAAGGAGGTGAAAAAAGAAAAATTAATGACGCTTAATATCAGGAATAAATAAAAAACAAAATGAAAGGATTAAAAAAATGAAGATTAAAAAAGCGTTATGCCTGCTTTTATCACTGGTTATGATATTATGCACGGCACCTTCGGCAATATTTTCAGCCGAAGAAAATGAAACAACCGATGAAGTAAAGGTTTATATGACAATAGTAGATAAGGGTGTTATTGCCTCGGATAATGACGGCGACATAATGGCAGACCGTGAGGTTTTTGTTACCGACATTAATGACGACGGAAAGTATACCTACCACGAAGCACTCATTGCAGCGCACAAGGAATATAACAGCGAAGACGGTTACGATTCCGGCTCGGGCAATGGAGTAAGTGTGCTTGCACTTTGGGGAATCGAATCATATAACACTCTGTTTTTTATAAATGATAAAGGACTTACGGGAGGCGTCGGAGTTGATACGGTAGAAGATGGCGATTATCTTACGGCTTCTATAAATCAGGACAGTAAATATTATTCCGACAGATACACCTTCTTTGATAAAAAGGAAGTCAGCGTTACAGTAAGTGAAGAATTCAGCCTTACCTTAAAGGGCTTCTGGGGAATGGCATATGAGGAAGATGAGCTTTTACCGAAACCGTTTGAAGGTCTTGCTATATGCACTTGGGATAACGGAGAGCTTACGGAAATCGCGGATAAAAAAACCGACGAAGAAGGAAGTGTTACACTTTCCTTTTCTGAGGCGGGAACTTATTATGTAACAGCTAAAGGAACCGTAAAAGGAATGGTTACAGACTGGTGGACAATGAAGGAGGTTGAATTTGACTGTCCTATCATAGCACCTTTGTGTAAAGTTGTTGTCGGCAATGCCGAAGGCGGCAACGGAGGTAACGAAACCGATGATGACGATGAAGAAGATGAAAAAGATGAAGGCGGAAGTGCAGAACCCTCTTTACTTAAGATTATTACGGCAGAAGTTGAAGGAGACTTATATCCCGATTTTGCTCCTGATGTTTATTCATACAGTATAATAGGGGAATACGGAGCTGAAGCACCTTTAATCAGTTTTACAACCGATGAGGAAGCATTGGTAAAGGTAAACGGGGAAGAAAAGGAAATTAATGACGGGGTTTATGAAGTTAAGCTTTCTGATGAACTCAATGAAATTTCTTTATACGGCGAAGATGAATCTGATGCAACTGTTTACAAATTTTACTATGTAAGTAAAGCTTCTCCTCTTGTTCCCGACAAAGTTGTTGAAGCGGTTTATATAGGAGGTCAGTATAAGGGGACATATGATGCATCACCTGAACTGACGCTTGGCGGAGTTTTACGCTCACTCGGCAATTTCGGAGGATATATCACCTATTATTACGAGGAACCGATTACGGATAATCCGAACAATATGTACGGCGTGGATTTATATGTTTTCGGAAACGGATATGAAACAGATGATGCATCAATGGCAGAGCCGGGGCAGGTTTATGTTTCGGAAGATGGCGAAACCTGGTATGCTCTTGCGGGAAGCGAACACTATGAAGATAAAGCTTTATGGGATTATGAGATAACTTATGAAAAGGGTGAAGACGGAAAGGCATACTGGAGCGACAGTTTGGGAAATGTTATGTTCGAAGCTGCATCAAAGCACTGGCCCGATAAAGCAAACTATCCGCTTAATCCTTATACTGAGAATGAAACATACACCTTCAAAGGCGTATTGCTTAAAGAAAGAAGCGGAAACATAACAGGCGATGGTACAAGCGGTAGTCTTGTGTCTTATACATCATTCGGCTATTTTGACTATTATGCGAACGGAACAGTAGAGGACGGATTGGCATCTGATGTCAATCCCTATGCCGAAAAGCCCACAAAGTCAAACGGTTTTGATATAGCCTGGGCGGTTGATGATGGAGGAAAACCCGTTGATGTAAGCGAAAAAGAGTTTCATTATGTGAAAGTCGCAACCGCATCCAATATATGGGCAGGAGCCATTGGCGAAAAATCAGCGGAGGTAAGTCTTGTAGTAAAAACAAATCCGAAAGCAGATGCTGTCGGAAAAACAGAAGCACCTGAAAGCATCGTTATAACAGACGGAACTAAAGAAATTAATGTTGAAATAGCTGAAGGGGAAAACATTTACAATGTTGACACGGGAGAAATGAAAAACATTTCCGTGAAAATTCCTTCGGCAAAAGATGACGACAACATTTACATAAACAATAAAAGAATAACAAAAAGGGATAGCGCAGACGGATTTACGGTAACGAAAGACAGTGAAACTTTAATAAGGGTTATTGTTCAGAATGGTGAAAAAGAACCGTATATTGCGCTTTTAAGGCTTACGGGAACTGCTGAAGAAAGCGAAGCACTTATAGAAGAAATTAATGTGGATGCCGATGGTAAAATAAAGAAGGCTGAAACAAAAGACGGCAAAAACTATAAATTAACTGTCGGAAGTAAAGTAAGAAAAGTTTCAATAAATCCCGTAGCAAAAGACGGAACTGTATTTACGGTAAACGGTGAAAAGGCTTCTTCCGAATATGAACTTTCCTACGGAAAAAATACATTTGTTATTTCGGCAGTATACGAAGGAAAAACGGAAACCGTTGAACTTAATATAACCCGAGAGAAAAAATCCTCATCCTCGGCTGAATCTGACGGTAAAATTTCAGTAAGCTTTACTCTGTACGGAGATGAAGCTCACGGGGAAGATGAGGTGCATACATACACTAAAAACAAAAAAGAACTTCCCGTATGGATTGCAAAGACGAGCTATAAGGTTGATAAAGGAACTACGGTGATAGAATTACTTGAAACAGCATTGAATGATTCGGATTATACATGGACTAATGAATCGGGAGACTATATATCTGAAATAAACGGACTTTATGAGATGGACAACGGCACTTTCTCGGGATGGATTTATAATGTTAACGGAAAATATCCCGATAAAGGAATGTCTGATTATAAGGTTAAGGACGGAGACAAAATAGTCGTACATTATACCGATGATTTTACAAAAGAAAAGGATGCCGTGAAAAGGACTTCATCGGTAACTTCTTCCGAAGAAAAAAAGGAAGAAAAAGAGAAGCCTGAAAAGGAAAAGAGAGAATTCGGCAAAGATACCTTTAATGATGTAACTGAAGATAATCAGTACTTCGATGCAATTAAGTTTGTATATGAAAATCACTTTATGGAAGGAACAGGTAAAGGGTTTGAACCTGACGGCAAAATAACACGTGCTATGCTTGTGACTGTTTTATACAGATATTCAGGTGAAAATGCAACTATGAAATATTCTTTTGATGACGTTTCACCTTCGGCATGGTATGCAGAAAGTGTATCATGGGCAACGGAAAAAGGAATTGTAAACGGAGTTGGAGACAGACGATTTGCACCTGAAGAATTTATCACGAGAGAACAGATGGTGACCATTATTTTCCGTTACCTCGAATTGAGAGGGCTTAAATATGAGAAGACAACAGAATTTGATTCTGCGTCGGATTTTGAAGAAATAAGTCCTTGGGCAAAAGAAGCTTTTTCTTATGCAACGGAAAAAGGTCTTGTAAAAGGTAGTGAAAATAACGAACTATTACCTAAAAAGGAAGCAACAAGGAAAGAGACGGCGCATATAATAATGCATCTGGCAAAAGAAGCTGGGATTTAAAAGGAGTTTTAGTTAAATGAAAAAAATTACGGCAGTGTTGCTTTGTATATTGATTTTTCTTAACATCAATGTGACTTTCGGGTATAATTCCGGAATAGATTCCGCAATAGAAAAAAGTGGGAATTATTTGCTTTCAAATGTTAAAAATCCAAGCTTTGGAGTTACAGGCGGAGAATGGACGGTATTGGGGCTTGCAAGAAGCGGTAAAACCGTTCCGGCAAATTATTTTGAAAATTACTATAAAAGTATATGCATTTATACTTCGTCCTGTAAAGGTATTCTGCACAGAAGCAAAAATACGGAATATGCCCGCCTTATACTTACTCTTACGGCAATCGGAAAGAATCCCGGGAATGTTTCAGGATATAATTTGCTTATGCCGCTTTCCGATTATGAAAAAACTCTTAAACAGGGAATTAACGGTCCTGTATGGGCATTGATTGCACTCGATTCAGGAAATTACAATATTCCGGAAAATTCTGCTGTAAAGGTTAAAGCTACAAGGGATGCATACATAAATTACATCCTTTCAAAACAATTGAAAGACGGTGGATGGGCGTTGTCTGGCGAAGTGGCAGAGACAGATATCACCGGGATGGTTTTGTGTGCATTGGCACGGTATAAAGGCAGAGGAAATGTTAAGAGTGCTATTGATAAAGCAATCGTTAAAATGTCTTCTGCACAGATAAAAACGGGAGGCTTTGCATCGGATGATGGAGAAAGTCTTGAAAGTACCGCTTCTATGCTCACGGCACTTTGCTCCCTCGGAATAAGTCCCGATGATTACCGGTTTGTAAAAAACGGAAACAGTCTTATAGGTAACATTTGTTCCTATATGTTGCCTTCCGGAGGCTTTTCACACAGTAAAAAGGAAATGAAAGAGAATCTTATGGCAACGGAACAGGCGTTTTATGCTTTGACTGCGGCAAAAAGATATTATCAGGGGAAAAAATCACTTTATGATATGTCAGATGTTGTGAAAAATGTCGGAATAGGTTATAATTCTGTGGCATTAGTTGATTCATCGGCAATAATCAAGCAGATTATTGCCGGTTTATCAAAAGTTGCGGGGATAAAACGATGAAGCTTAAAAAAATATTTGTTTTATTGACGGTATTTTTGCTTTTTATCTGCGGATGTGAAAAAACCGGAAAAAGCGAAGCTGGCACTTGTGTTATCTCGGTGTCGTGCAAATCTGTTTTTGAAAATAAAAATTCAGTAAGTGAAAGTATTTTGTCTGCACTTCCCGATAATGGAATTATTCTATCTGAAACAGAAGTTGAATTTATCAAAGGTGAAAGTGCATTCAATGTGTTATATAAAGCGTTGAAAGAGGAAAAAATACATTTTGAGTATTCTGAAACTCCGTTTTATAAAAGCGTTTATATAGAAGGAATATCCGGCTTATATGAATTTGATGCAGGCGAACTTTCGGGTTGGCTGTATTGCGTAAACGGAGAATTTCCGACATTCGGATGCTCAGACTATTACGTCAAAGCAGGGGATGAAATTGAATTTTTGTACACATGCGACAGAGGGAAAGGCTTAAATGCTGATATAAAATGATTTTTTTAACTGATTGATTACATCAGCCTCCTTTTGGGAATAATAAAATCAAAAGGAGGCAGAGTATGAAGGTTGAAAGATATGTTGGAGGGAAAAAACTTTCCCTTGACCAGATTAAAAAATACACAGTAAAAAACAAAACCGTTGATATGGTTTTTGAGCGTGTTGTAAAGCGCGAGGTCAGATGAAGAAGGCAGCGCTTTACATCCGTGTATCAACGGATGCACAAAGAGAGGAAGGCTATTCCATCGATGCCCAGAAGGAAATGCTTTCCGCTTTTTGCGTTACGAGGAAAATTGAAAATTATGAATTTTTCATAGATGGCGGATTTACAGGAAGTAACCTTGACAGACCTGAAATGCAGAGGCTTATAAAAGAAGTTAAGGAAGGCAAAATCAGCGCGGTAATTGTATATAAGCTTGACAGACTTTCCAGAAGTCAGAAGGACACGCTTTATCTCATAGAGGAAGTTCTTAATCCGGGAGGTGTTGATTTTATATCCATGAACGAAAGCATGGACACATCAACACCTCTTGGCAGATTGATGCTTGGAATACTTTCCGCCTTTGCTCAGCTCGAAAGAGAAAATATCAGAGAACGTACAAAAATGGGAATGAAGGAAAGGATAAAGGCAGGATTCTGGCCGGGAGGAGGAAGAATCCCCTTCGGCTATGACTATGACAGCGAAAAAGGCATTTTGGTTCCTAATAAGGATGCCGAAACAGTAAGGCTTATATATAGTTTATACCTTGAAGGCTATCCTATGTATAAAGTGGCAAAAATGGCAGGGCTGAAATACGAAAGACTTGCTGTACAGATACTTAAAAGAAAATCGAACGCGGGCTATATTACCTATAACGGAGAAGAATTCAAAGGTAGACACGAGCCTATTATCAGCGAAGAAATATTTGATGCTGGGATGAAAATGATGGAGGAAAGAAGTGTAAAGAAGCTGACAGATTCTTCTTATCTTTTGTCGGGGATAGTGTATTGCGGAGTTTGCGGAGCTAAAATGCGTTATCAGAAATGGGGCAAAAAAGGGTGTAAACTTTGTTGTTATTCTCTTGAAAAAAACAAACCTTATCTTGTGAAGGATGAAACGTGCAACAACGAAAAAGTGTGGGCACATGAGGTTGAAAAAGCGGTTGTTGAAGACCTTTTGTCTCTTTCGTATGAACTTAATGTAACAGAGATTCCCGAGGCTGATATAGAAAAAACACTTGAAAACAAAAAAGAACAGTGCGAGAAAAAACTAAAGAGACTTTATAATCTTTATGCACAAGGGGATGACGAAACTCTGCTTTCTGCCATTAAAGATGCCAGAGATGAACTTGAAAAAGCAACAGAAGCCTTAAACAGCGAAAGGATAAAAAAGAATGAAGTTAAAACCGCTGAAAGTAAACGAAAAAGCTTAAAGGACTTAAAAGACACCTGGCCTTATATGACAGATGTTGAAAAACGGAATGTGGTAAGAAGTCTCATCGATAGGGTGACAGTCAAAGGAGATAATGTGAGAATAGACTATCTTATCTGAAAAAATATATATAAATAATAGAAAAACATCGAAATTTGCATATAAAAATATTGACCTTTTTATTATTTTGTGCTATAATATCCTAATTAAAACATTTCCTTGGTGAAAGAGGCAGGTTTTATGAAAAGGATCAATATTTTTGTTGGTCATTACGGAAGCGGAAAAACCGAAGTTGCGGTTAACTTTGCCATTAAAAACAAAGTTGATTTGATTGCTGATCTTGACACGGTTAATCCTTACTTTCGAACCAACGACGCAAAAGACAAACTTGAAAAAGAAAATATCCGTGTGGTTGCACCTTACTATGCAAATACAAATGTGGATTTGCCATCCCTTCCGCCTGATGTGTATGCGGCGTTTACAGAAGATAAAACCGCAGTTTTGGATATCGGCGGTGATGATGACGGGGCATATGTTCTCGGAAGATTTAAAAACTACATAACAGAAGAAAACACGGAAGTTTACTTCGTTATTAATGTTTTAAGGCCCGTAACCGACACGGCGGAAAAAATAATTGAAATGATTAAGGCGGTAGAATATGCTTCAAGGTTAAAAGTTACATGCCTTGTCAATAATTCAAATCTCATGGAAGAAACCGAATATGCACACGTTGAAAAGGGAGAAAAAATTGTGAGAGAGGTATCCGAAATCACAAAAATTCCCTTTTTTGGAAACACAGTCATTAAGGCTCTTGCAAAAGACGGTGATTTTCCTTTGGATAAGTATATAATTATGAACTAAATAAGTTGAACGGAAAGGAAGATTTTTTATGGCAAAGGCTAATTTCAACGAAGAAAGATGTAAAGGCTGTGCTCTTTGCACAACAGTTTGCCCCAAGAAAATCGTGGCAATCAACAAAGACAAGCTCAACAAAAAGGGATATAATCCTGCAGGCGTAACCGATATTGAACAGTGTATCGGATGTGCATTTTGTGCAATGATTTGTCCTGACTGTGCAATAGAAGTAAAGGAGTGACACTAAGATGGAAGAAAAAGTTTTAATGAAAGGTAACGAAGCTTTGGCACGTGCCGCAATTGAAGCAGGTTGTCGTCATTTCTTCGGATATCCCATAACACCTCAGACAGAGGTTGCTGCCTATATGGCAAAGCAGATGCCCAAAATCGGAGGAACATTCCTTCAGGCAGAAAGTGAAGTTTCTGCAATTAACATGGTTTACGGTGCGGCAGGTGCAGGTGCCAGAGTTATGACATCATCATCCAGCCCCGGAATAAGCTTAAAGGCAGAAGGTATTTCTTACATAGCAGGAAGTGACCTTCCCTGCGTAATCTGTAACATAGTAAGAGGCGGCCCCGGTCTCGGCGGTATTCAGCCTGGACAGAGTGACTATTTCCAGGCTACAAAGGGTGGCGGACATGGTGACTATCACTTAATCGTTCTTGCTCCTGCATCTGTACAGGAAATGGTTGACCTTGTTAAAGAAGCTTTTGACCTTGCAGACTTCTACAGAATGCCCGTTATGATTATGGGGGACGGTATGCTCGGACAGATGATGGAACCTGTTGTTTTCGGAAACTATCAGAGTAAGAAAGAACTTGCAGAAAAGACATGGGCAACCACCGGTACAAACATGGCTCGTAAGCATAATATCGTAAACTCTCTTTATATCACTCCCGAAGAACTTGAAAAATTAGTTCAGGAAAGATATAAGAAGTATGAAGTAATCGAAAAGGAAGAAGCAAGAGCAGAAGAATATATGTGCGAGGATGCTGATATTATCATTGCGGCATACGGAACAATTGCCCGTGTTGCAAAGTCTGCTATTGCAAGAGCGAGAGCTAAGGGTATAAAGGTTGGTTTAATCCGTCCTATTACACTTTGGCCTTTCCCCAAGGATGTATTCGGTAAATATGCAGGAAAGGTTAAGTCTTTCCTTTCAGTTGAAATGAGCATGGGACAGATGATTGAAGACGTTCGTCTTTCTGTTGACGGCAAAACTCCCGTTGATTTCTACGGCCGTACAGGCGGTATGATTCCCAGCCCCGAAGAAATTGTTGAAAAGTTAGAAGCTATGATTGGAGGCGTAAAATAATGGCAGAATTTAAGAAACCCCATGCACTTTGCGACGTAACACTCCATTATTGCCCCGGTTGCCATCACGGTATAGTTCACCGTCTTGTTGCAGAGGTAATTGACGAACTTGGTATAGAGGGTAAGACAATTGGTGTTGCACCTGTTGGATGTGCGGTATTTGCATATAATTACTTTAACTGCGATATGCAGGAAGCTGCTCACGGAAGAGCACCTGCTGTTGCAACAGGCGTTAAGAGAGTTCATCCCGATAACGTTGTATTTACATATCAGGGCGATGGTGACTTAGCTGCTATCGGTACTGCGGAAACAGTTCATGCCGCAGCAAGAGGTGAAAATATTACAGTAATTTTCATCAATAACGCAATTTATGGTATGACAGGCGGTCAGATGGCTCCCACAACACTTCCCGGTCAGGTAACACAGACATCTCCCTACGGAAGAAACACAGAAACTCAGGGCTATCCCATCAGAGTAAGCGAAATGCTTTCAACTTTAGATGGTGTTGCTCTTGCACAGAGATGTGCGGTAAATAACATTAAGAATATTACCGCAACCAAAAAGGCTATTAAAAAGGCTTTCCAGAATCAGATTGATAAGAAAGGCTTTTCTATCGTTGAAGTTTTATCCACTTGTCCCACAAACTGGGGATTGACTCCCGTTGAGGCATTAAAGTGGCTTGAAGATAACATGATGCCTTATTATCCTCTCGGCGTATATAAAGATAAGGACGGTGACAAATAATGGCAACACATGAGATAATACTTGCAGGCTTCGGCGGTCAGGGTATCCTCTTTGCAGGTAAGCTTTTGGCATACTGCGGTATGGTAGCAGATAAGGAACTTTCCTGGCTTCCTTCCTACGGTCCTGAAATGAGAGGCGGTACATGTAACTGTCACGTTATTTTGTCAGATGAGCCCGTAAGCTCACCTCTTATCACAAAGCCCACCGTTTTATTTGCAATGAATCAGCCTTCACTTGATAAGTTCATTGATTCTGTTGCAGAAGGCGGAGTTGTTGTATACGACTCATCTCTTATCTCTGAAGGTGTTAAGAGAACAGACGTTACGGTTGTTGATGTTCCTGCAACTAAACTTGCGAACGAAATGAATGCATCTAAACTTGCAAACATGATTTTAACAGGTGCAATGATTAAGGCAACAGGCGTTTTCGACATTGAAACGGTTGAAAAGGCACTCTCTAAGGTTATTCCTCCCAAAAAGGCTGACCTTCTCGAAGTTAACTTAAACTGCATCAAAAAAGGTATGGAATAATAATAAAACCCGTCATTTGACGGGTTTTATTTTGCTTTAAAGTGTTGTAATAATAAAAATTTTGTGCTATAATTAGCATGTATAACTTTTTTCATGAGAAAAGATGTGATTTAATGAAAAAACTTTTAAGCTTGGTTCTTTGCATAACCCTTATTTTCAGCTCAATCGGCTTGTTTGCAGCGGAAAAAGATGTTTCTTTGGAAATAAGCCATAATTCGGATAAAAACATTCTGGAAGCTTTTACGGCAGCCGACTATGAAAGTATTGATTGGGAAATTTCTGATTCATTGGACGGAACATATAAAAAGGTTAAAAGCGGAAATACCTTTTATGCTCCGGAGCTTTCCGATGCAGAAAAATATGTAAGAGCAGTTGTTTCATCAAATGGTATTGAATATAAAAGTGACATTGCAAAAATCATTCCTGTTTATCTGGTTAACGATGAATTTGACAGTAATGCAGAAAATGATTTTGCATCATGGAATTTATCAAAGCTGGGGGAAGACGGGAAAGCTGAATTATATGAAAATAATGACGAAAGCGGTTATCTTTCTTTAACACAAACAGGTTCAAAGGTAAGTGAATTAACCCGTAGTTTTCCGGGAACAAATAAAACAACGGCAATAAGAGCGAGATTTAAAAATGAGGGCGGAAAAGGAAATATATTCTACATAAGAAGCGGCAGTGCTGCCGCCGTTAATATGAATGTTGGAGATACAAATATAAATGCTACATTCGGAAATAAAGAGGGAGGAGTCAAGGGTTCGGTTCTTGTAAATCCCTATAAACAGGATGTATGGTATGATTTACTTTTGATTGTAAATCCTTCGGGAAATACAACGGATTCTTCGGTTGATATATATTTCGGAGAAAACGGGAATTTGGAAATTAAAGAAAAAGGAGTGGCTTTAAGAAGTCCCGTCAGTTTAATTGATAACGTTTGGTTTGCGAAATTTGATGAAGGAAGATTTTGTCTTGATTATCTTAAGGTTTACTCCTCTGTTACGGCGGAAATAATTGAAACCGCCGAAGATGAAAAAAACAAGCCTTTGTTTTCACCTTTAAATGAAAAAAAGTCTTTTCCCGAAGTTACGGCAAGTTTTAATGATAAAGGGACGGTTGTAAACAGTACACTTTTTTCAAGAGAATATTTTGAAGTAACTCGATTAAAAACCTTGATGGACACTGCGGATAGCAGGCAGAGTACAGGGGGGAGAAGCTATATTTATCCTGCACTTTGCAATCTTTACTTGGGAAAAGATATAAATAAGGCAAATAAACTTCTTAACGATCCAAAGATAACCGGAATAAAAACATATTCCGATTTTGAAGCTGCCCCTTTCAGTATGTACTGGTGTATGCCGGCATACATAAAAACCTACATCATGTATAACTCTGAAAACGGTACAGAAAACAGAGAGGTTTTAACTTCCGAAACAGAGGAAAACATGAAACGGATTATCTGGACATTTATCGAATGTTACTATGAAAATGTATTTACGGATGACAATAATCCTTTGAGAATCACAAACAGCGAAAATCACGATGCTTTGCAAAAGTCCTCTTTATATCTTGGTGCTTTGGCTTTAAGCAAAACTGAAGATTACGGAGGAAAAATTCTGCCTGACGGAAAAAGTCTTTCGGAATTTATTAAAGGTGCAGAAGACTTTTTTATAAAGTATATAGACGAAAGATCAAAAATCGGACTCTTTGTTGAAGGCTCTGAAAATTACAGAGCAATAACCCTTGAAGCCTTATACAATATTTATGATTTGAGTGATAACGAAATACTTAAAAATAAAACGAAGATGTTTCTTGATATATGCTGGACAGAATATGCTGTGGAAAGTATAAACGGCGTAAGAAGCGGTGCGAAAACCAGGGTATATAACAGGGAAGGTGATGCGGATAAGGGATTGCTTTGGACATCATCTCTCGGAAGTATGTATTTCGGACTTAACGGGGATGAAGGCTTATCTACACTTCCGACCTTTATGGTTTCGGATTACAGACCACCGCAAACAGCAAAAGAAATAGCTCTCAAGGAAAATAAAGGAAGCTTTGAGTTTATAAAATCTATTCCGGGAAAAGGAACAACGGAGGTTGTTCCCTTAAATAACATAAATATGCCGGTTTACACTCTTGATAAAGAAGGAGACGTTTATACTTATTCTTATGTGACGCCTTATTATGCGGCAAGTACCATCTACCAGGATGGTAACGGAGGGCTTACTCTTTTAAGTTCGCAGAACAGATGGCAGGGAGTAACCTTAAAGAGTGATCCTGATGCAAGGATTTACCCCTATATTGATACGGAAACTTCCCTTCACAACCATATTGTAAGTATGCAAAAAGGCCCTGTTATGATTTTTAAGAAAAACACCTCGGGGGTTTTTGATATGGGGATACATATTTATCCCGACTCCGTTTTATCAGGTGAAGATGTTAAAACCGAAGATGGTTGGCTTTTCGGAGAGATAAATGATGTCTATTACGGAATAAAGGCTATTTCGGGAACCTTCGTTGTAAAGAACGGTAAATTGCTTCTTACCGAAAGCGAAAGCCCGGTTATAATTCATCTCGGTAGCAAGGAAGAAAATGAAAGTTTCTATAGTTTCAAAGAAGATATAATTAAAAATGCCTTAAGCTACGACGGAAAAACTGTCAGCTACACCGATAAAAAATGGGGAAATATGGCATTTAATACAGAATCGGGAGAAAGAACCGTAAACGGAATTGCCGTAGGTGGAAAAGCGGAAAACATTATGCAAAGCCCGTATATTAATTCAATAAAAAACAGCGGAATTTTCACAATTGATTTTAACGGAAAATGCATTGTTTATGATTTTAATAATGTCACAATAAAAGAAGAGTGACTTAAATAAGTTTATTTAATAATTATAATACAAAGGAGAATTTAACATGAGTTTTTTAAAGGGTAAAACAGCGATTATCACAGGTGCAGGATATGCAGTTCTTTCGGACGGAAAATGCGGTTCTATAGGTTATGGTATTGCAACCGCTTATGCAAAGGAAGGGGCAAATCTTGTTATTACAGGAAGAAATGTAGCTAAGCTTGAAAAGGCAAAGGAAGAACTTGAAAAGCTTTATGGCATAAAGGTATTGGCTCTTCCTGCGGATATTTCAGAAGGAAGCGATAACGAAGCAATAGCAAAGGAAGTTGCTGAAAAAGCAATTGAAGCTTTCGGAAGAATTGATGTTCTTATTAATAATGCTCAGGCATCGGCATCCGGTGTAACTATTCAGGATCATACAACTGAACAGTTTAATCTTGCTATGTATTCAGGCTTGTATGCAACATTCTATTATATGAAAGCGTGCTATCCTTATCTCAAAGAAACTAAGGGCAGTGTTATAAACTTTGCATCCGGTGCAGGTCTTTTCGGTAATTACGGACAATGTTCTTACGCGGCCGCGAAAGAGGCTATCAGAGGATTAAGCCGTGTTGCCGCAACCGAATGGGCAAAGGACGGAATAAATACAAATGTTGTTTGCCCCCTTGCATGGACCGCTCAGCTTGAAAACTTTGAAAAAGCATATCCCGATGCATTTAAGGCAAATGTAAAAATGCCTCCCGCAGGTCATTTCGGTGATTCTGAACTTGAAATCGGCAGAGTATGTGTTCAGCTTGCTTCTCCTGATTTCAAATATATGAACGGAGAAACCTTAACCCTTGAAGGCGGAATGGGACTCAGACCGTAACAAAGCGATGCGATTATTCATCCTGAATTGACACGAGCTTACTGTACAGTAATAAAATATAATAAATTAAGGATTGTGGCTGATGAATAACAACAATCATATGTCAAAAACAAGAAGGATATATTTTTTAAGGCTTATAGGAAGAATAGCAGTATTTATTGTTGCGATTCTTATATACATATTTGACGCAAAGCAGTTTGACGTTGCAAAAGGATGGAACTTTTTTAATGGGTTTTCGCCTTTGCATATTTTGTGGATGCTATGGATGTGTGATATGGTTTTGCAACTTATTCCTGTAAAATCGCATATTTCTATTGGTTCGCAAAAAGTATTTAAGTCGCTTTTCAGACCGATAAAAGAGAAGATTAACTATAAGAACCTTAATCAATACATAAAAGACACAACTGCAACAGCATACAAGGTAATGGTAATATGGATAGCATTGACTGTTTTGATTAGTGTGCTACACCTTTTTGGAATTATAGACACGGGAATAATGATATTAACAGCAACGTTTTTTTATGTGTGTGATTTAATATGCGTTCTCATCTGGTGTCCGTTCAAGCTCATAATGTACAACAAGTGTTGTACAACCTGCAGAATATTTAACTGGGATCATCTGATGATGTTTTTGCCGATAGTTACAGTGAATAGTTTCTATTCCTGGTCCCTTGTAGCATTTTCTTTCGTAATATGGTTTATATGGGAACTGTGTGTGTTCACATATCCCGAAAGATTTTGGGAAAACAGCAATATGGCGCTTCGTTGTTCCGAATGCACAGATAAGCTTTGTACACAATATTGCAGAAAACTAAGAAAATAGCTTAAATAAACAGGGGTAAGGCTTTGTTATGTTGAAGGAGAAGGTTTTTTCAGTCTTGACACGAGTCAAAAAATGCTGAAAGGGTGGTATCATGACAAAGAAAATAGTTGGCGGTTGTGCGATTGCTTTGATTGCGTTTACAGTTGTATGTATGCTATTAATATCAGGAATTAGATACATCTTTAAGGACAATTGTTTATCTAAAGATGAAATATTTGATATGGTTAACAAGAACTATGATGTAATTATAGGTGATATACAAAAAGGCGAATTTACAAAAACAGAGGATATCAAAGGAATAGAAAAAATTTCAGACCATGATGGTGTGGTTGAGTTTTACTGTGGTGGAAAGGGAATTTCAGTATCTGGTGCTGAGTATGGTTTTTATTATACAGAGGACAATTTGCCCAAAGTATCATTTTTGCCTTATGTGTTATTTGATGAAGATGATTTAGTTCCAAAGGATAATGGGTATTGCTTTGATAAATATGATTATTATTACACAGAAAAAATAAGGGATAACTTCTATTATTATGAATCTCACTTTTAACATTATTTAATAAAATAGTTTGCCGATTTTGATATTTACATATACTATCGGATGCGAGAAAATCCTGTATTCTCGCGGGTTCTAGAGAAAAGTGTTAAAGGAAAAACAGTTGAAAAAATGGGGAAAAGTTAGTAGGTCCATATTATGCTTTAGCATAACAAGGTTCTCCGAAATATAGAAATCTTTGATTTCGTTATATTTAGTGACGGTTCTTATTATTCACTGTTCTCCTAACTTGACACGAGTAAAAATTATGTCGAATGCTGAA
>JAZRHF010000096.1:0-9981 GCA_045644565.1 Clostridia bacterium
CCTGTAAAACAACATCTGTGTAATCTTAATTCTTCTTGTTTCAAAATAATTACCTCTCATGATTATTGACCAATATCACGGACAATATTTTTCTTGATTATATCATACAATATAGGTAGTTGCAACCAATACTGGTCAACTATGAATTGTGAGGTGTAATCTATGGAACAGAAAATAAGACGAGATCGTAATATGGGGGATAATTTAAGAAAGCTTCGACTTGACCACGATATATCTCAAGAAAAACTTTGTGCTGAACTTCAACGCCGAGGTTGTGATATTGGTCGAAGCACTTATGCAAAATATGAAGCAGGCGAACTTAATATCCGAGCAAGTGTAATTATTGAATTAAAGAAAATCTACAACTGCTCATACGATGACTTTTTCGAAGGTCTCGATGTTAATGTCTGATAGAACACGGAGCTACCAACGGCGCCCTCACTTAGGGATTATTCGTTTCAAAAGCATAATTTTGGCACATAACTGTGTTAAAAATCCCCCATATCGGTCAGGATAATGGGGGATTTTTGCCTTGTTCTGCACTCAAAATAATGTTTTTGAAATGCTTCGCAGTTTTGGATTAGAGATTTTCAGATTTAAGACAAGACACGGAAAATATCAAGCCAAAACCGATTCATCCCCAAGTGAGGACGCCGAAAGCCTTCTGTTTTTTATTTTTGGTATTGTATTTTTTGTCGGATGTGATATAATTAAAATGTATATATTTTTAAGGTATATCGGAGGGGTAATTAATGAGAATTGACAGATTTTCCGTATGGGTAAACTGCTTTTTAGCTGATGAAAATAAAACAACCGATAATGTGCAGGATTTTGAAAAGCTTTACGAGGATGACGGTTTTATCATTCTTCCGGAAAGCTATTCGGAAGAAGGCTCTCCGACGCAGCTTGTAATAAATTGCCACGGGGCAGGAGGTACTGTTACTACCGATGATTCTCAGGGAGAGCATCAGGCGCTTACGCATTATCTGGTGGCAAACGGATATGCGGTTATGGATGTTAACGGCTTGCCGAGAAAATATGCCGAAGAAAAAGGTATAGATTTAAGAAACAATATAGGAAGTCCCATTGCCGTAAGATGCTATGTGAAAGCATATAATTATGTGATGGAGCATTATAACTTAAAGCCCCGCGTGTTTGTTCACGGCGGCTCGATGGGCGGAATATCAAGCACTAATTTAGTTCTTTCAGGTCAGATTCCCGTAATTGCACAAACAGGTTTTTGCCCCGTACTTGATACATATAATGAAATTTACCTTCATCCCTGGTGCGACGGACTTCCGAAGTTTGCTCTTGGCAAAATTTTCGGACTTTTCAAAGACGAAAACGGCGAATATATTTACGACGAAGAAAAGGTTAAAGGATTTAATCCTGCAAAAAATAAAAAGGCGGATTTTTATCCCGTGCCGGTTAAATTCTGGCATTGCAAAAACGATGGAACGGTTAGTTTTGAAGTTACAAAGGCTTTTGTTGAGCGTATAAAAGAAAATGGCGGAACAGCCTTTTTAAGAGCCTTTGAAACGGGAGGTCACGAACCTCAGCTTGTTGGAGAAATCTTAACTGAAACTGCCGGAATAAACAATTTTGAAGGACATAGTATTGAAGTCAGACCGGCAGTTGAAGAAGCATTTATCTGGATAAGAAACTTTGATTGAATGTTAAAAAATAAGAGGGATTTTAGATGTACGATTTACTCATAAAAAACGGAACTGTGATTGACGGAAGCGGAAAAAGCGGTTATATAAGCGATATAGCAATATCAGATGGCAAAATTGCAAAGATTTCTGAAAACATAGAAGATAATGCAAAAAAGATAATTGATGCTAAAGGCCTTACGGTAACTCCCGGATTTATAGATTCTCACAGCCATTCGGACACTACGGTATTTAATTTTCCCGAAAGCATTGAAAAAATCGAACAGGGGATAACAACCTCCATGGGCGGTCAGTGCGGAATAAGCCTTGCTCCGGCAGAAAAGGGCACTGATGATGAGAAATTTAAAACCTTCGGTGCTATGGCAAAAGCATTAAAGGATATTTCTCTCGGCTCAAATCTTAAAACATTTGTAGGTCACGGTGCACTCCGCAAGGCAACCGTGGGATATGAAAACAGAAAGCCTACAAAAGAAGAAATGGAAGAAATGAAGGCTCTTTTAAGGGATGCTCTGGAAAACGGAGCTATCGGACTTTCTTTCGGACTTATATACACTCCGAGCTGTTATGCCGAAACGGACGAGCTTATTGAACTTGCCAAAGTGGTTTCGGAATATAACGGACTTTTAAGCGCCCACATAAGAAACGAAGGCTTTGAGCTTATCGAATCGGTGGAAGAGTTTTTGACAGTAATAAAAGCTTCCGGCGTAAGGGCAATATTTTCCCATCATAAGAGTATGTATAGCCCCAACTGGGGAAAGGTTGATAAAAGCCTTGAAATGATAAAAGAAGCCATAGATGAAGGCTATGACATTTATCTTGATGTTTATCCTTATGAGGCTTCAAGCACTAAACTTGTGCCCACAGTTATCCCGAAAGAACTTCGCGATATGGACAATGAAGGAATTGTAAAGCTTGTGGCAAAAAGCGAAATAAGAAAGAAAATAAAGGATATATATTCCGCCAAAATGGGTGACAGTCTTAACAATCTCCTTCTTGTTAGATGTGCAGGGCATCCTGAATATGAAGGGAAGAGAATAAGCGAAATTGCAAAATTGAGGGGACAGGACGATTTTGAAGCAGCGTTTGACATAATAGCAGTGGATCCCGGGGCTGAAATTTGTAACTTTTCCATATCGGAAGAGGATTTATGCAAAGTATTGAAGTTTGAACGTGCAATGATAGGAACGGATGCTTCAGTTGCAGGTAATGAAAAGGTATATCATCCCAGATGCAGGGGAACATTCCCGAGATTTTTCGGAAGATATGTAAGAGGAAAGAAGGTTATGAGCCTTCCCGAGGCGGTAAGAAGGGTTACAAGCCTTCCTGCATCTGTATATAAGCTTTCGGGCAAAGGTCTTATTAAAGAAGGGTATGACGCCGATATCTGTATTTTCGATGCGGAAAAATTCATTGACAAAGCAGACTATATTAACTGTCACGAAAGATGCGAAGGACTCAGCTTTGTAATCCTCGGCGGTGAAGTGGCGGTTGAAAACGCCGTATATAACGGAAATAAAAAGGGCAGTTTTATACTTGATAAGAGATAACAGGAGGAAATGAAAATGGAATATTCAAAACAGTTTACGGAAAAAAAGCAACTTATTCAGAGCAAAACGGTTTGTGTGGGATTTGACGGATTTATCGACTATATTATCCGTCCCGTAGAATCAAGAAAGGATGAGGATACCTGCACATATTTTCCCACGATAGATAAGTTCGGCGAAAAAATCACCAGCCTTGCGGGAAGAAGCGGAAATGTTGAGCTTATTATAACAAATACAGACTTTGGCGGTTGCGGACCTCACTATGCCAACGGACTTGCCAATATGGGTGTTGGCTGTACCTGTATAGGTGCCCTTGGCTACCCCGAGAAAAATTCCGTGTTCAACTTAAATGAAAACTGCAAAACCGTAACAGTAAGCGAACCCGGTTATTCCTATGTATTTGAATTCGGCGATGGTAAAATTATAATGAGCGACATTGAAAAAATCAGTCGCCTTCGCTGGAGCGACCTTATCGAGCGTATCAGCATTGACGAAATGGTTTCCTATTTTGAGGATGCGGACATTATAACCCTTGTAAACTGGAGCTATCTTGTTCACTTCCACGAGATATATGAAAAGTTTTTGGAAACAGTTATGCCCCGTCTTAAAAAGAAGGACAGAAAAATATATATAGACATTGCAGACTGTGCAAAGCGTCAGCCCGAAGAAATAAAAGCGGCGCTTAAAATGTTCGGAAAATATTCTGCTTATGCTCCCACATATCTTGGACTTAATAAGAGCGAAGCTATGGTGATGCACTCTGTTTTGTGCGAGGGAGAATATGTTGGCTCACTTCCCATTGCAAGAGCTATTAAAGAATATTCAGGCATAGGAACGGTAATTATTCATCCTGTTGACAGCTCTGCTGCAGTTTATGACGGCGGTGAGGTGGAGGTTCCCGGAATCCTTTGCGAAAAGCCTAAAAAGACCACCGGCGGAGGAGATAATTTCAATTCAGGCTTCTGTGCGGGTCTCCTTGGCGAACTTGATATAAAAAGCTGTCTTATTTCGGGAATGACAACATCATACCTCTATGTTAAAAACGGAAAGTGCAACAGCTTTGACGACATTGCAGAAACAATGAAAATGTACGACGGCAGATAATATAGTGCCAAAAAAGCGAAATATAGCATCTTGAAAAAATATTTTCGGGGTGCTATAATTTTAACTAAAGGGGGAGTTATTATGTATAAAATAACAGTACCGGTAATGAATTCAACGGTTACTAAAGTGGGCAGAGAAGAAACCTTAAACGAAGTGAAACAGTTTGAGCCCGGAAGGATACTTCTTGCCTTTGAATCTTTAGAAGAGGATAAAGTAAAGCGAGAGGCAGAATTTAATAACCTTCGTATAAATACAGAATTTTTTAAGTCACAGGGCTATGAGGTGGGAGCGTGGATTGTTCCGCTTAACTCAGGCAACGAAGCTTATCAGGATATGATAAAGATAAACGGCAATCCCGTTAAAGGTCTTAAATGTCCCTCATGTGAAGGGTTTACTGCCTTTGCAAGAGAGTATTATAAAGGGCTTGCAAAGTGCGGCGTTGATATGATTTTGATTGATGACGGATTCCGTTACAGCATTTTGGGTGATGCTCCCGGTTGCTTATGCCCCTGGCACATAAAAGAAATCGAGAGATTGACAGGCGAAGCAAAAACAAGGGAAGAGCTTCGTGAATACATAGTAAATGGCAGAAAAAATAAGTTCCGTGATGCTTGGCTTACCGCAAACGGCAACGCTATGCGCCTTTTTGCTAAAAATATGAGAGAAGCTGTTAACGAGGTTAACCCCAAAGTGAGAATCGGTCTTTGTGCCTGCATGGGACAGTGGGATATTGACGGAGTTGATGCATCCGAGCTTGTTAAGATTTTTGCAGGAGATACAAAGCCCTTTATGCGCTTTATCGGTGCACCTTACTGGGCGATAAATAAAAACTGGGGAAATCAGATTCAGGATGCAATTGAGCTTACGAGATACGAAAAATCCTGGATGAAGGATTCTGATATAGAAGTTATTGCCGAGGGCGACGTATGGCCCCGTCCGAGAACCGTTTGCCCTGCAAGCTATGCAGAATGCTTTGATATGGCAATACGTGCATCGGGATGCGCTGACGGTATGCTTAAATACGGTATGGACTATTTTTCAATAGTTGACTATGAAACAGGTTACAGAAGGGCATATCAGAGAAATAAGCCGATATACGAAGCTATCGAAAAGCACTTTTCTGATAAAAAGCCTCAGGGAGTAAAGGTTTTTGAAGTGGCGGCAAACGCTGCTGATATGGTTGCTCCTACCAAGGTAAACGCAGGAAACGATATGTCAAAGGATATGGAAATGCTTTTCTTCTCCAAGGCGGCAAGAACCTTTGCGTTTAACGCTATTCCCACGGTTTACGAAGAAGAGGGAATGGTAACGGCTGTGTTTGATGAAAATGCAAGACATCTTCCTCTTGAGAAAATCGGAAAAGGCTTGATTATAGATATTGCTGCGGCGGAAATTTTAATGGATCGTGGCGTTGATGTGGGAATAGAGGAAATAGGCAAGGTGGAATCCGCAGGTGGCGGAAGTCACTATTACGGAACAGAACGCTTTTTACACAATAACAATGAAATAAGAGCGGATGAAGTACCCGTTTACGCTCTTAAGCTTAAGGACGGAGCGGAAATTTTAAGCGATACGGAAATATCAAACGGAAGAACTCCTGTTTCATTCCGCTATGAAAATGCGGCAGGACAACGCTTTTTAGTGCTTAATATCAATACCCGTTCACCCAAAGATAATATTCTTAAGCACTATGAAAGAGCAAGACAGTATCAGAATGCTGTGAAATGGATTTCCGGCGAAAGTCTGCCCGTTGAAATTTCAGGTCATCCTGCACTTTATATGATTTGCAAAAAGGGCGAGGACGAAAGCCTTGCTACTGGGCTTTGTAACCTTCATGCCGACGGCATATACGATGCAGAGGCACATCTTTCGGATGATTATAAAACAATAGAATTTATAAATTGCGAAGGAAGAATGGAAGGAAGAAAGGTATACATAGAAAAAATCGAGCCATTCGCATTTGCAGGCTTTGTCTTGATAAAATAATTTAAAAAGAGGAAAAGAGCTAAAAGGTCTTTTCCTCTTTTTCTATATAAAACATCACAGCTTTTTTCTATTTACTTTTTTTACAAATTATGCTATAATATTTGTTTGAAAATGACAGTAAGGAGAATGCCTGATGAAAGATAAGTTTGCAATATTTTTAGATATTGACGGAACAATTTTTGACGGAAAGATTAATAAGGAAGACCTTGATGCTATAAAAAAAGCAAGAGAGATGGGACACAAGGTTTTTATAAATACGGGAAGAACCTATGCAATAATCCCGGAGATGGTAAAAAATCTTGAGGTTGACGGCATAATTGCAGGAATAGGAACTCATATAATATACGGCGGAGAAACCTTAAGAAGTGTTATTCTTCCAAAGGATATACTTACAGCCTGGACAGAGCATGCTTTGAAAGAAAATTTGAAGTCAGAGCTTCAGGGAGAGGTTTTGGATCTTTACATAAACGGCGGTCCCTGCGATGAAAGAAGGGTTTATGATTCGTCTGAAATAACGGGGAAGTTCAAGGATTTCAGAATATCCAAGTTTGTAATATTCGGACAGTTTTCCGAAAAGGACAAAAGGCTTTTGGAAAAGGATTTTGATATTTTCCAATATAAAACCTACGGAGAGGTTGCTCCAAAGGGATATACAAAAGCAGAAGGTATAAAGTTTATCGAGGAATATCTCGGAATACCTCACGAAAACACCATTGCTATGGGCGACAGCGCCAACGATCTTGATATGATAGAGTATGCGGCGATAGGTGTTGCAATGGGGAACGGAGAAGAGTCTCTTAAAAATGCGGCAGATTATGTTACGGCACCGATCAGCGAGTCGGGCGTGGCAAAGGCAATTGAAAGATTTATATTTAACGGAGATGAGTGAAGTGACATTTAAGGGTGTTCTTGACAAAATGAAAATCAGGTTTATGTGGCTTATTTTATCTGTTTTAACAGGTGCTGTAACAGGTGTTGTAGGTGCAGTTTTTCATCACCTTATTTTTACGGTTACGGGTTTGAGAGAAAAAAACGACTGGATTATATACACACTTCCTGTTGCGGCTCTTTTAATAACCTTTATGTACAGACGTTCCAAAGAAAAGCTTACAACCGATACGGTTTTTGCGGACATCCGTGACAGAAAGGAAATAAATCCGCTTTTGTCTCCCTTTATATTTGTGGCGAGTATAATTTCCCATCTTGCAGGAGCCAGTATGGGAAGAGAAGGAGCGGCACTTCAGATTGGTGGAGGAATTGGAAGCGGGATAGGGCATTTGCTCAAAATTGGAGAAGATAAACGCGGAAGACTTATGGTTCTTGGTATGAGCGGAGCGTTTTCTGCCATTTTTATGACGCCTGTAACAGCGGCGATTTTTGCAATTGAGGTACTTACCGTAGGTCATAT
Source organism: Clostridia bacterium (assembly GCA_045644565.1). Taxonomy (GTDB): domain Bacteria; phylum Bacillota; class Clostridia; order CAKSNL01; family HGM11501; genus HGM11501. The sequence continues at coordinate 7,716 of JAZRHF010000096.1, forward strand.
GCGCTATTACAGAATATTTTACTGTATGGCATCCTCTCTTACGGCTTTTGCAATAAGCCTTTTGATGGGAAATGAAAGAACGGAGTTTCCCTTTGTTCCGGAAGTTTCTTTTTCAGGAGAAATGGTATTAAAAACAGCCCTTCTTGCTTTGATTTCAGGACTGGTTGCCCTTTTGTTTTGCAAATTAATATCTTCTGCTGAAAAGAATATATCAAAAGTTATTAAAAATGCATATATACGTTCCTTTGTTCTGGGCTTAGCCATATTGGGAGTTACATTGCTTCTCAATACAAGAATGTACAATGGTGCAGGCATGGATATAATTGAACTGTTTCTTTCCGGAAATACGGAAAGTATATTAAAGCTTATGACGGGGATTACTCTTTTTGCATTTCTAATTAAAATGATAATGACTGTTTTAAGCATTTCGGCAGGATTCAAAGGCGGAGAAATCATACCTTCGTTTTACATAGGTGCGGCATTGGGGGTACTTTTCGGAATTTTAATAGGTCTTGATTTATCCTTCGCCGCATCAATCGGTATGGTTGTTTTATTTACGGGCATAACAAATTGCCCAATAGCTTCAATAGTACTTGCGACAGAGCTTTTCGGAAGCGGAAACCTTTTATATTATGCCCTCGCTGTGGGAATAGGATTTATTTCGTCGGGAAAACGAGGCATATACGAGGAGCAGAAGCTGGCATATTAGGAGGATTAATTTGAAGAAATATAACATTACTCTTTTTGCAAGTTATATAGGTTATATAGTACAGGCACTGGTCATAAATTTTGCACCTTTGCTTTTTGTTACATTTCAGGATGAATATGAGTTTACCTTAAGTCAGATAAGCACACTGATAGTAGTTAATTTTTCATCACAGCTTGCTATGGATCTTGCATCAACAGTATTGCTTGATAAGCTCGGATACAGGAAAAGCGCTGTATTCGCCCATATATCGGCAACCTTGGGTGTGGCGTTTCTTGCGTTTTTACCTGAAATAATAAATCCCTTTGCCGGGCTTTTGATATCGATGATTCTTTGCGGAATAGGTGGAGGAATAACCGAGGTAATCATAAGTCCTATAGTGGAAGCTCTTCCAACTAAGTCGAAATCTGCATCAATGAGTTTGCTTCATTCATTTTACAGTTGGGGACAGCTTGCAGTTGTGGTTTTTTCTACACTGTTTTTTGCTCTGGCAGGAATAAACAACTGGAGGATTCTTGCTCTTATCTGGGCAATGGTTCCCTTTGTTAACGGAATTATATTTTCCTTTGTGCCTATTGTGCCCCTGGTTAAAGAAGGGGAAAAAGGTATGTCTGTTAAGGAAATTCTTAATACCCGAATATTTATTATTTTTGCCGTTGCGATGTTTGCGGGAGGCGCAGCAGAACAAGCGGTAATTCAGTGGGCATCGGCATATGCCGAAAGCGGACTTAAAATATCAAAAGCTGCGGGAGATCTTTTGGGTCCTGCAATATTTGGACTTTTAATGGGGCTTTCGAGAGTTTTTTACACCATATTTCGTGAAAAGCTGAAACTGCTTAAGTATATGATAGGGAGCAGCCTTTTGCTTCTTGTTTCTTTTATCATGTTAGCCTTTTGTAAAAATCCGATATTAGCTCTTTCGGGATGCGCATTGTCGGGTTTTGCCGTGGGAATAGCATGGCCCGGGATGCTGAGCTTAACCTCACGCCATATTAAAAACGGCGGAACGTCGATGTTTGCAATTTTAGCATTTTTCGGTGATCTCGGATGCATAACCGGACCTGCTGTAACAGGTTGGGCTTCGGATTTAATGGGAGGTAACTTGAGAATGGGCTTTCTGGCGTCTGGCTTCATTCCCGTTATAATGCTGGCGGCACTTGTTTTTGTGGCAAAATTAAAAAAGGATTGATGGTATGAAAAGAAAAAGACTTAAATTGATTATCAGTTTAATATGTTTGATTTTTCTTACGATTTATACATATTTTGAGGATAGTATAAACTTTCCGGAATGGGAAAAGGGAAAACTTCATATGTATGTTATTGATGTAGGGCAGGCAGATTCGACTTTTTTCATTTTTCCTGACGGTAAAAATCTTTTAATTGATGCGGGAAACAGGGAAGATTCGGCTCTTATTACTGAGTATTTGGAAGAACTTGGAGTCGATAAGTTAAATACGGTAATAGCAACCCATCCTCACGAGGATCACATCGGAGGAATGGGTGCGGTAATAAATAGCTTTGAAATAGAAAAGTTTTATTTGCCGGAGGCCGTTAATACAA
>JAZRHF010000097.1:0-15062 GCA_045644565.1 Clostridia bacterium
ATTGATGAATTGAAAAGATATATTGATTATTACAACAACGAAAGAATTTCTTTGAAACTAAAAGGAATGAGTCCGGTACAATACCGAACTCATTCGCAAGTTAATATTTAATTTTGTCTAAACTTTGGGGTTCACTTCATACGGCGAATGCGGTTTTCTTTTTTTATATAACGGGGATTTCGGTTTTCTTTCCGTCAAGAATAAGTGTTCCGCCTTCTCGGTCACACTCAACCTCAAGTGTTTTTCCGTCGTAGTCGATATATAAAAGTCCGTCCTTTACGGGGATTTCGCACTTAAGCTTTTCAAAATAGGAAAGCTTTGGCGAAACATTAAAGGTTTCATATCCCGCCGATGTGGGATAAACGCCCAGGAAATATCTTCCGATTAAGTATATGGGACTTGCACCCCATGCGTGACAAAGGCTCTTTTCATAGGGCCCGCCGTACATTTCGTAATGCTCTTTTCCCTTCTTTTCAGGATCATATTCTTCCCAGAAGGTTGTGGCCCCAAGGGAAAGCATACCGCCCCAATAGGACTTGATTTCTTCCATAACACGGTCAAGATAGCCGTATTTCGCCAGCATATCAAGCTCGAAAAACTTAAAATACGGCGTTGTTATAGGTGTAACATCATCAGAGAAAATAACCTTATCCAAAATAATTTTCTTTTTATCCTCGTCTGCAATGTCGTAAAGTAAAGCAAAAATATTCGCATGCTTTGTGACATTTCTTTTTCCCGATGAAAAGCAGTCTATGTATGCTCCTGCATCGCTGTCCCAGAAAAACTTATCAATGTTTTTCTTTAGCTTTTTAGCCTCACGTGAATACAATCTTCCGTCTTTTTTAAGAAGTTTGGAAAGTCTTGTCATTACATTCAAGCAATTTAAGAAAAGCATCTGCTCTCCCGATAACGCCCCGTCCTTATCCATCGGAGCCCAGTCAATGAATATCCAGTCCCCCGGGCGTTTTATGATAAAGCCGTTTTCATCTCTTTGGGAAAAGAGCAGATTCATAAGGGCTTTCGCCTTGTCGTACATTGAATCGACGAACCTTATATCTCCCGTCATTTCATATTCATTTTCTATCGACATTATCCAGAGCATTGAGTAGTCAACTATCGTATTTAAGTGCTGTTCTATATGCTCATTTCCGCGAAGAGCACGGATTGTGCGCTTGTTTATTTCTTCGTCAAAATAAAGGTAAGGATTTACAAAATAGCTTTGATAAGCATCCCCCGACCATATCCATCTGTCACGCTTTACACCGTCAATGAAAAATAAGCCGCTGCACATTTTATAGGTTTCCTCTGCCACGGACCATATTTTATTCAAAAGTTCATCATCAGAACGGAAGCGCCCCTTAACCGAAATTGGAATAAACATATGCCTTGCGCTTACCGATACCCTTATGCCCTCTGTTTCGGGAATGTAAATATAGCGAAATCCTCTTCTTTTTATTTTAGTATCCTTCGTTACGTTTTTCTGATATAAATAGCAGCCTGCAATGTCTGTCGCTTCCTCTTCAGACTCGCCGAAATAAATGTCTACAGGTCTATCGCATATAACTTCAAGAACGCCGTTAAGTAAACATCCGAAATCAAAAAGGTGTCCGCCGTTTACAATAGTTGTAAGCCCCGGAAGATATTTAGTTTCCATATAGGGAACTTCCTCAGGTAATACGTCCTTCGATCTGTAAAGCTTTGAAAATCCAACGGGTTTTTCTTCCCTGAAATTTGTTGCCGTCCAGCTTTCGTCGGTATGAATAACCTCGCCCTCGATGAAAAGTGCAGGAAGTGTTTCCATACTTCCGATGTTGACAGATATATTAACCTCACCCGGTCCTATTTTTATTTCTTCTCCTAAAGGGCAAAGCCTTCCTGCGGCATTTACATAGCCGTCACCCTCGGCATAAGCCGTAAATGTGGTCGCCTCATTAAGATTATAAGTCTTTTTAAAAACCACGTTATTGTTCCAGGAATCCATTTTCCAGAATGCAGGCCAAAGCATTCCGCCGGGTCTTTCACGGTCAAAATTTTGCTTCATTCCGTGGTAAATTTCAAAGTCGTCACTGTACCAAATCCACATAAGATAGCCCCCTTTTGTTTAATGCGTCACATTGTAGGGCACAGCCTTCAGGATGTGCCTGAAACGGTTCGTCAGAAATTGCCGAACCCTACATTGGTAGCCCAATCATATGGAATTAGTCTATCACACATACCAATTTAAGTCAAGCGCACCCGTCAAAAAAATCCACCTTTATTTTTGTTGACTCACACTCTTCATAGTTGTATAATTAACTAAAAGGAGTTGGTTATTATGAGAAGAATATTTTTGTGTAAAAAAAGAGGCTCTGCCACAATCGACCTTGCGTTAAACGAGCTTGCAAAGTACATCAGAATGATTGATAAAGAAATGCTTATAGACCAGGCAACAGTTTCTTCCTTTGATGAAAAAACCGATATTATGCTTTATGTCGGTCTCATTACAGATGAAACAACTGCCGATGACAGAGTAAGTATAAACGTAAATGAAGGAAAGGGATATATAAGCGGTTCAAATGAGCGCTCCGTACTTTTTGCGGCATATAAGTATCTTGAGCATTTAGGATGCCGCTGGTACCGTCCCGGCATTGACGGAGAATTTATCCCGAAAAAAGTGCTTACGGCAGAAGACTTGACCTTTACCTACGACCATACACCTCCCTATCATCACAGAGGAGTATGTTTAGAGGGCTGTGTAAACTACGATATTATTTTCAATATTATAAACTGGCTTCCCAAAATGGGTATGAACGAATATTTCATTCAGTTCCACAACCCCTGGCACTTCTTTGACTATAACACCTACTACAATCCCGATTATAAGTTTTCCAAAGAAGAAACCGCACTTATTACACGCCGTGTCGAGGAGGAAATTACCCTTCGCGGACTTGGCTATCACAAGGTTGGTCACGGATGGACCTATCCTTTAGTTGGCGAAGAAGGCCACGGATGGTGCAACTATGACAAGGAAATCCCCGAGGATGTAAAAAATCTCTTTGCGGAAATTGACGGAAAAAGAGACCTCTGGAAGGGTAACCTTTTCAACACCAATCTTTGCTACTCCAATCCCGAAGCAAGAGACCGTATGACAAACGGAATTGTTGATTACTTAAAGAAAAATCCCCAGGTTAAATATCTTCATTTCTGGCTTGCAGATGCCATCAACAACCACTGCGAATGTGACGAATGTCGCAAGATGAGACCTTCGGACTATTATGTTTTAATGCTTAACGAGCTTGACGAAAAGCTTACAAAAGAAGGCATTGATACCAAGGTTGTATTTTTACTGTATCTTGACCTTATGTTCCCGCCCGAGCATTACACATTTAAAAATCCCGATCGTTTCACGTTGATGTTTGCCCCCATCTCCCGTACTTACAACAAGACAATGAAGGAAATTCACAAGGATGAAAATCCCGGTCCCATTGAGTATGACAGAAATAAGGTAAGCTTTAAGGCTGCTCCCACAGGCTATTTAGTTAACTTCTTATCCGACTGGCAGAAGATTTTCAAAGGTGACTCCTTTATATTCGACTATCACTTAATGTGGAATCATCAGACCGAGGCAGGCTCTTACCGCAATGCAAAGGTTATTCACGACGATATGAAAAACTTAAAGGATTTCGGAATTGACGGTATGATAAGCTGTCAGCTTCAGAGAGTATGGTCACCCATCAACCTTTCCATGTACGGAATGTGCCGTGCGCTCTGGAACAGAGAAAGCGAATTTTCTGATGTTTCAAAGGAATATTTCTGCGGTACCTTCCACCGTGACGGCGACAAAATTGCAAACTATCTTGAAAAGCTTTCAGACCTTTACTATTCTGATGACGAGGGCAAATACGACAAGATCGTTTCAGAGATTGACGCTATGCTTCCCTTCATCGAAAAGGGACTTTCCGAAGCTACTCCCGGCACTCCAAACGAGATGTCCTGGAAGTACCTTCTCCGCCACGGAGAATATACCCGTCTTGCACATATCGCCCTTTCACTTTTTGCTAAAGGCGATGAAGGAGCACTTGATGCAAGAAAGAAATGTCAGGACTATGTTGTAAGCCTGGATCCAGAAATAAGAGATGGTTTAGACATTCACCAGTATGCCCGCCTTACCACCACTCACGGAATCCCCGCAGGACTTTGGTATTTACCTGAGAAGAAATAAAATAAAAAAGTATGGGGTGAACTTTTGTTCACCCCATACTTTTTTACTTTTTCATTTCTTTAATACAATTCCTCTGAAACCGAAAGGCGGTATGTCATCTAAAATAGCCTTATCTTCAGAAATAACCCCTGAACCAAACAAAAATTCCGCACTTTCATATTCTCTGCCAAGGAAAATAGCAGGCTCTATCGCTTCGTCCTCGAAGAAATTCCATATACCGATAACCATATGCTCTTCGTCTTCCTTACACTGTATATACAAATTCGGGTTTCCGCAGGAATAAGCAGGCAGTTTTTCTCCCGAAAGCCAAAGTGCATTATCTGCTATAATTTTTCCGTTGCCGTGCTGTCTTAAAAAAGCTTCTCCCTCTCTTGCGATGCAGGTGAAAACAAGGAATTTTTGTCCATCACCATTCTCATATAAATAGCATATCGGTTTTCCCTGACTTTCAAAATCACTTGTTGCATAGCTTAATATTTTGCACTTTGAATTAAGCTTAACGTTGGAAATTATACAATTTGATGCAATGATGAAGTTTCCGTGTTCCGTGAAATACTGATACTTCATCCGTTCTCTTTCGCCGAATTCTTCTATACCGACATCTATCCCCTTGTCGGTTAAAATCTTTGCCGCAAGAGCATCTATGATAAGCCCCTTGCCAAAATTTTCTTCGGTAAGATGATATGCATTTTCGCCAAATGCAACGCCCGTAGTGCCGCTTCCCTCATACACGGTGGGAATGGAATTGGCATTAAGAATCCTTGCCGCCGAAGAATAAAACACATCTTCCATTTCACGATGTCCGCCAAGGGCATTGGGAAAATGCATAGCTTCCGCCTTTTTCATACTTTCATAAACTCTTACACCAACGCTTTTTTTACCTTCAAAGTGCTGCTTTATTGCCTCATAAACAGGCTTATTTTTTATATACTTTTTAAGATATCCCGCCTCATATCCTGCATCGGAAACATAATCAACATTAATTTTAAGTATTCCGTCAAGAGCGCCTGATGCACGAAGCGCCGTATCAAAGCCTTCGATATAGCTTGCACCACAGTTTATTCTTGGACGGGGATATGCATCTCCCTCCGCAATCAGTTCTATATCGGGACAGTAATTCCAGGAAGCTTCCATTCTTTCAAGCTCAACAACATCCTGCAATTTATGTTTATAGGGTTCTGCTGCCGCCCAGTAAGGCGCACCGATTAACCGAAGCATTGGCTTTGTCTTTCCTGCAAGAATTCTTGCAAGGTTGAAGGCATCTCCGTCAATGTCCCATGATGTCATACACGCGCAAAAGCCCATTCTTGTTTCGGGATTCACTTCATCGACTGCACTTCGCATAACTTTTGCATAGTTTTCAAGAGCTTTCTTATTAGCATTCAAGAAAGCGTCTCTGTATTTATTTTTACCGCCGCTTAAAATCAAATCCTTTAACTTGGTTTCTTCTATTTTTTCACCAAGTTCTTTTCCTATCATTTCAATATGCTTTTCGCAAACACAGCCAAAACCGCCCCAGGCTCCGAAACGCAGGTCGTCATTTAATAAAATTATATCAACTCCGGTTTTCGCCACATCCTTTAAGCAGGAAGCAAAAAACTCCAAAAAGCGCTCATCCGTCGGGCAGGCAAATCTATCTACACTTCTTCCCTGCAGGGTTTTAATTTCACGAAATCCCAGGCCCTTATCAAACTGCAAGCCCCAAAACCATGCTCCCACTTCATAGCCCTGTGACTTGAAAAAGTCGCAGGCTTCTTTCATATAGCTTATTTGCTTTTCATATTCTTCACGGCTGTCACGCGCTATATGTCCGTCCAGCATTGATTCGAAATTGAGCATTACTCTGTCCGCATCAAATGCCTTAAGTTCATCAAGGATCGTATTTTTATCCTTCGTTCTGTGGAACTTATAACAATTTATCGGTATACTTGTAAGATACATAAAAATCCTCCCATTTCCTGCAAAATTCAATGCAGAATAATTTTACCACACTACACAGAAAAACGCAACATAAAATCAAAAAAGAGGAAGCAATGCTTCCTCTTTTTAGTTCCCCTTCATTTAACTGTTGACAAAAGATAATCCCCTTTTGTCCTTGCTCATTTCCTTATAAAAGGAAGACCGTCTCCGGGGCCGTGTCTTCTTATTTCCTGTTCTTTGTAGATTTGCAAATAGCCTTGTGATTTCCAGACATTCAAAGTCATTTCGGCTTCCAGTCTGAATATACCCCATTCTTTTTTTCCACTATTGGCAGTTAATATTTTTACCGCTTCATCAACATTTTCATTTAAGGCAAGACAATATGCAGCGGCTTTAGTACTGATAACAACACTTTCATTATACAACATTTCTTTTATACATTCCATCGCAAACTCTGTGTTTTTTTCAAAATACTTAAATATTTTTATTAATTTAGTATTTTCTTTATTTCCTGTCTTATAGTCTCCTGTCTCGTCAGCACGATATATTATATCACAGCTTAATTCAAACTGTTGTAAAACCTCATCTTTTGTATACGTCTTCATTCTATCACCTCTTATGCGAAGTATAACATTTTTCTATTTAACTCTCAATAAAACGCTACTAAAAAAATTGTACATCCCCAAGTGGTATTAAATGGCACTCTTTATAATTATGTGTCGTAATCGAAATAGTAAAACATATTTGCATCAGAATCGTAAATCGCAAAAGAGAAGTTATACGAACTTCTGTCAAAAAGTTCTGAATCATCTTTGCTGTCGATGCTTTCCATATGTCTGTCTGAAAACATATAATATCCGTTTTCTATTTCAGGAATATGTGCTTCTTCATAAAGCCCATAACGTTTTTTTCCTTTTCTTTCACCGCCATAGATAAGCCAGTCAAGATTTTCGGAAAGAGGAAGCTTGTTCCAACCCTTTAATATCTCATATGCCTTTTCTTTGTTTCCCGTGCAGTCCATAATAAGATAATATGTACCGTCACCGTGAAATCCGCCGTGAGTATCCTCTTCTTCGACAATAACAAAATCATTTTTTGCAAAGCCGAAACGCTCTCTTCTGTTTTCTATAAAAACGGTAACAGGAAACGTTGATGCAAGATAAACAATTGCCAGTATGCAATGAAACAACGGGAGAAAGGATTTAACAGAAAACCTTTTATCCTTCCACGTTTTCCCCAATCCCGATATGTAGCTTACGATATATGTTCCGCTTATAAGTATTCCGATAAAGCACCAGATCATCCACAGCAGCGATCTATCCGACATAATCCCGAACGATGTAAGAAGAAAGCCCAGTGCCGCTATTGGAATTACAAGTGCAAAAATGAAGTATACCAATATGATAAGAAATTTATTTTTCATACTCTTCCCCTTTTGTCACACTATTTGTCACTTTTCATCTCACAGTTTAGTTTACATAAAATATAGCATATATAACCTTTTCTGTCAAGAAAGCCACATAAAAAGAGGAAGCATTGCTTCCTCTTTTCCTTTTATTTTTCAATTTTTTCACATTCTGCCAAAATTGCGTTATAAAGCTCGCTTCCCTCACTAAGTCCGCAAAGGTCTGTCAGGATCTCGCCTTTGGTCTTTGCCGCCTTCATTTCTCTCCATGTAACATCCTTTTCGTTATCATAAAGAAGTGCAGCCGCTGCAGTTTTAATTAAAACCTCGGGCATAATTCCGTTTTCGTAAATCATAACCATGGGGCCCATAATTCTTTCGCCCTTTGCAAGCTTTCTTTCGGGATCTCTTGCATTTCTTGCAACTGTGTCAACAATTACCTTACTGCAGAACTTTTCCTTGGAAAGTGCCGCAAATTCAGCCTGGTCAGCTTCATCATAGCCAAATTCCTTGCATAAAACCTTATTTGTAACTTCATAGTTTTTATCAAGAAGCTCCAAAATTTCAGGATCGTTTGCAGCCTTTGCATAATCGGAATATCCCTTTACATAGCCAAGGTATGCAATAACACAGCTTGCCGCATTGTAGGTGTATAACTTTCTTGTCAAGAAGTTACCGAAATTATCAATGGGACGGATACCCTTAATCTTCATTTCATAGCCGCCAAGAAGGTCCGCATTGCACTGAAGATAAGGATAGTTTTCGGAATCTATATCAAGTCCGTCATCTGTTGTTGTGCAGAAAACTGTGGATTCACTAACGGAAATGTCCTTATCACCTATTGCTTCGGAAAGCACAACGGAGGGCTTTGACGAGTTTTCGCAGGTGATAATTGTATAGTGCTTATCGTCCTTTAAGAGAGGAGCCAAAGATGCACCAACGTCCTTTAAGTTCTGACCGCCAACGGAAACCAGGATTAAATCAGCATCGCCAAGGTCAGCATTTTCCCAGGTATATGCAGTAAAGCCCGATACCTTATAGTCTTCTCTTACCTTACCGAAAAAGCGAACTGTAAATTCCTTTTTTGCATTTAATTCATCAACCAAAGCCTTATCCTTGTCGATGAACATAATTTCGGCGTTATCCTCACATAAAAGTCTGCCGATAAAGCCACGTCCGGTTTTTCCGGCACCAACTACAACTATTTTACTCATTTAATATACCCCCAGGACTTAAGAAGTTCTAATTTTTCCTTTACAAGCATACCAAGCTCACCATTGGGCTCAAGCGAACAAACCTTTTCAAGTATTGCATCAATACCTTCTGTTTCTCTCATTTCCTTAAGCTTAATTGCAAATTCGTCTGTTTCGTTGTAATAATACATTGCCGCTGCAATTGCAATTGCTAAATTTTCGGGCTTGATACCGCAGGATAATACAAGGCGTGCAGAGCCAACCAAACGGTCGTCCTTACCTAACTTTCTGATCGGATCTCTCGCGTTTCTTTCAATAAAGTCAACTATTGTATAGTCCTGAAGCTTGTTTTTGGATGTTAAAGTAAACGCAAGCTGTTCCTCCAAGGGGAAGTTGTGCTTTATGGAAAGTGCACGTGCAGTTTCCTGATATACACCGTCTAATATTTCAAGGATTTTTTCATCGTGTGCCGCATCGGCAATCTTTTCATAGCCCATTAAAGCACCGAGGAAGGAAACTGTTCCGTTTGCCGCATTGTATGTATAGAACTTTCTCTCAAGGAAGCCTGTGAAGGATTCGATTAATTTAAGTCCCTTAATTTCGGGAAGGCTGCCCTTAATTCTTGAAGCGTCAACAGGAAGCTCCCAGAAGTTCTGAACGTTTACGATTAAGGGATCCTTTTCAAGGAGTTCCTTTGAAGATTCGATTGCAGAGCGCATAATAACTGCTTCTGTAATACCAACATTGTTTTCAAAATATTCTCTTGCATCGTCAGAGATAATTTCGGAAATTCCGTTTCTTAAAATATCAGCAGGCTGTTTCCAGTTTTCGCAGGTTACAAAGTTTATGTAACCGCCCTTTTTTGCCTTAAGCTCAATACCAGCCGCAAGATAAGGAACGATTTCACCCAAGTTCTTACCGCCTACCGCATTAAATACTGCATCCGCATTTGCAATAGCTTCTGCAATTTTTTCCTTTTCGGAAAACTTTAATGCCTTTGCACCCTTAACGATGCAGTTTTCCTTTTCATTACCCAAAATGTTTACTGTGTACTGTCCGCGTTCGTTCATAAGGTCTGTAAGACCGTCAAACTTTTCAACGAATGTAAATTCAATTCCGCTTAAGTACAAAAGATGTCCGATGAAGCCACGTGCAATTTTGCCGGCTCCGAAAATAACACAACTCATTTTGCTAACCTCCCAAATTCTTCAAAATTTTGTTTATTTGATTCATAAAGCTTTTTGTAAAGCAGGAAACGCTTTCTTAAGAGGGGATTTTCCTCTGCATAAACTTTCTTTTCGATACGGCACATATCCTTTGCCGCTTCCTTTATGTCCTTATAGATACCCGAAGACACAGAAGCTATCATACAGGCACCGTATGCCGAAGTGTCGGTTTCCTCCAAGATCACAACAGGAAGATTCCAGAGACTTGACTTGATTTTGTTAAACTTATCGTCCTTCCCTGCTCCGCCTGCGGTTATGATTACTTCAGCATCCACCTTATCATTAAGGCTTTCATAAATGTGATATGCACTAAAGGCAACACCTTCCAAAACACTGTATGCCATATCCTCTTTTGTGGTATTATCGCTGATTCCGAAAAACAGACCTCTTGCATTACTGTCCCAAATAGGAGCACGTTCCCCTTTCAGGTAAGGCAGGAAAATCGGCGCATCGTTTGAAAGGGACTTATCAATATCAATCCCCTCAAAGCCGAACTTTTCAATGCCGAAGTCAAGGCTTGTTCCTCCCGATGCTGTAACACCGTAATGAACGTTTGATACAAAGTAAGGACCTGTAACCATTTTGGTATCAAGCGAAAGCTTATTTGTGGTAATTCCGATATGCTCACTTGTTCCGGTTATGTCAAAAAGCATATCGCTTTCAACAATACCCATTCCAAGAAGTCCTGCATAATAGTCGTTACAACCAAGATAAACCGGAGTTCCCTCGGTAAGTCCCGTTTTTTCCGAAGCTTCCTTTGTTACAGTGCCTGCCAAATCAAAGGGGCTTTTTAGAGGCGGAAGCACATTTTCATCAATTCCTATATAGGAAAGCATTTTCTTGCTGTACTTCCCATTTTCAAGGTTTGCAAGACCGCGCCAGGAATATATATCGCTCACCCACGCTCCCGTAAGCATACGGCATATTTCATCCTTGGGCTGACAAACGCTTTTTACATCATAGTGATCCCTGATATATAGAAGTCTCGGGATGGGATAGGAAATAACTTCGGGATGAGGCATAGAAATTTCAGTTACAAATTCTTCCTTTGTAAAGTCCTTTTTAATTTTAGCAACTTCTTCTTTTCCTATGCCGTCCTGCCAGGAAATTATATCCTGTCCGTTTATTATGTAAGTTCCTACCTGGGATGAAAGTGATACAGCGTCTATCAAAACACCGTCACTTATCTCCAAAAGGGCTTCACAAACCGCCGTAAGCCAGGCATTAACAGACCTTTCCGAATAAGTCCGCTTTGCCTTTTTAACGGTTTTACCTTTATCCGTTAATAAAACCTTGACAGAGGATGTCCCTAAGTCAATTCCTGCTATCATAAAGTAAATACCGCCTTGCAGAAGCCAACGGGACGCTTTCTTGCATGCTCAATAGCTGTTTCAAAATCTTCAAGCTTAAGTTCTTCAGTAATAAGGGGTTCCATATTAATTACGCCGCTTGCCATTAAGTCAACAGCCTTCTGATGCATATTCCAGTTGTTACCTGCACCGATTAAGTGAAGGTTATTAATGTGAATATCGTCAATTCTGATGTTCATAATCTTACCTCTGCCATAGCCTGCAAGAACAACGGTTCCGCCCTTTTTGCAAAGCTTTAAGCAGTTCTGGATGCACTCTTCAATACCTGTTGCATCAATAATAACATCGGTTCCTTCAGGATGAAGCTTTTTCATTTCTTCCATTAAATCCTGCTCTTTTGTTGCAATTGTTGCATAAGCACCCATTTCTTTTGCAAGCTCAAGTCTTCCGTTTGTTGTTGCGCAAACAACAATCTTTGAAAGTCCCATAGCCTTTGCAACAGCAAGTGTTGAAAGTCCGATTGAACCTGCACCCATAATCATACAGGTATCACCAAGCTTTGCGTGGGACTTTTTCATTGTACCTAACGCAACGCCGACAGGCTCGCAAAGCGCCGCATGTGAAAAGCTTATATTTTCAGGCAAATGGCAAAGACCGTATGCAGGAACTACGATATATTCAGCATATCCGCCGTTTCTCTTAAATCCGATTTCCTCAAAGCTCTTGCAGTATCTCCATTCGCCCTTTCTGCAGGCTTCACACTTTAAGCAAACAACGTCGTTGCTTCCAACAACTCTTTCACCAATCCAGGAAGGATCAACGCCCTCGCCCACTGCTTCAACTATACCGCTCCACTCGTGACCGGGAATTAAAGGATAGTTAGCAGGAATATTTCCGTCAATAACCTCAAGGTCAGTTGCGCAAACAGCCGCAGCCTTAACCTTTACTCTTACAAAGCCTTCGGGAATTTCGGGAATGGGAGAATCCTTAAACACCATTACGCCCGGCTTTTCAATAACAACAGATTTCATTATTTTGCCGCCTTTCTTTTATCATTCTGTGATAATTTTATGTAAAATAAAATGGGCAAACCCACTTTATTTTTTATTGAACATTGTTTTTCTTTTGCTCTCCCTCCCCTTGAACGGCTCGGGAGAGGTCAGTAATTTTTTTCTTTATTGAAAAAATTTTTATGTTTTTCATCTATTTATTATATCAGCTTGACGAAAAAATCCTTGTTTGGATTTTTCTTTTACTCTCCCTCCCCTTGAACGGTACGGGAGAGATCAGTAATTTTTTTCTTTATTGAAAAAAATCCATATTTTTCATTGATTTATTTTATCAGCTTAACGAAAAAATCCTTATTTGGATTTTTCTTTTGTTCTCCCTCCCCTTGTACGGTACCGGAGAGGTCCGTAATTTTTTTCTTTGTTGAAAAAAATTACTTTATATATTTCAAATAGTCCTCAATCGCAAAAATTGCCGCACCGAAAGCCGCTCTCTTTACATCGTATCTTCTTACTTCAAGCTTTCTTGATGAGTATTCTTCCAGAATTTTCTTAAATTCCGAAAGTTCCTCTTCCCCGGAAAATTCAGTTCCGCAGATTAAAAGCTTCTTTACGTTGAAAAGAATAATTGAATTTGCAATTGTGAAGGCAAGAGCATTTCTCTTTTCTTCTTTAGATTTATCCGATTTGAAATATATCCTATGAAGTTCTTCTTCCCGGTTGCCTGCCACGACCTTACATCTTCCTATCTCATGCATACCGGAACCGATTATAAGATTTCCGCTTTTCATAACCGCCATACCAAGTCCCTTATCAAGACGGACAAGTATAGCATCTTCCTTGTTTTCTCTTGCCGCAGCAGAAAGAATGCAATCGGGATCGTGTGCTATGTAAGAAGGTACGCCGTACCGCTCCGTCAGCATATCGGCAAGGGCAATATTTCTCCAACCTTCAACAGCAATTCCCAAAGATATTCCCGCCTCGGTATCAACCTCTCCCTGCATTGCAACGCCCAAAGCAAGAATGGTGTTTTTCTTATACTTTTCGGTAACCGAGTCCAGAAGCTCATATATGGAACAAAGGAAGCTTTCCTTGTCTTTAATGTCAGGCGTTTTTCCTTCTTCATATATGATTTCATTTTTAAGATTTATCACAACCGCATAAAGTCCTGACATATTCACGTCAATTCCGATGATGTAGTTATCCGATGCATTTATCCCTATGCAGCCCGGCTTTCTTCCTGATGACACATTGTCCTGGCTTTTTTCTTCCACAACATAGGAAAGCTCAAGCAAACGGGAAACAATCTGACTTACACCACCCCAGGAAAGACCCATAAGATTTTGTATTTCTTTTCTTGTAACGGACTTTTCTCTTCTTATAAGGGAAAGGACTTCAAGTATATTTGCTATCCTCATATCCTTCTGACTTATAAATTTTTTCAAAAGAATTCTCCTTTCCTATTGACATTGTATCAACTTCTTGATATAATTATTATATCGCAGGGTGATACAAATGTCAAGAGCGATTTAACAAATATTTCAAAAGAAGGGATTTTTTTATGAATTTAAAAGAAAAAATATTAGGCACTAAACTTGCAGAAGGTCAGATTGCCTGCTTTTATTTAGGTCAGGTAGGTTTCATTGTAAAGTACAACGAAAAGTATACTCTTATAGACGGATATCTTTCCGACTATGTTGACAAAAACTGTTGCAGCGAAAATGTTTTATGGGTAAGAAAATATCCTGCTCCCATAAAGGGCGAAGAGCTTGACTTTATCGACTATGTATTCTGCACCCACGCTCACAAGGACCACGCTGACCCCTATACCCTCTCCGCAATCGCATCAGTAAATAAAAAGGCAGAGTTTTTCGCATCGGTTACATTCTGCGATGAATTTACTTCTTACGGCATTGCAAAGGAGAAAATCCATGGCGTTGTAGCTGACAAGACTTATGACCTTTGCGGCGGAATTTCCTTTACTCCCGTTCCTGCTGCGCACGAGGAATTAAATACAGATGAAAATGGCAACTACCACGAGCTTGGCTTTGTAATTGACTTTGGCGGAACAAAGATATTCCACTCCGGTGACTGCTGTATGTACGACGGATTAACAGAACGTATCAAGGGCTGTGACATTTTAATGATTCCCATCAACGGAAGGGACTATTACAGAAAGGTTGTTAAGGACATCATCGGATGCTTTGACTCTGCAGAAGCGATTACCCTTGCAAAGGATGCAGGCGCTTCCCTTTTAATCCCCACACACTTTGATTTATATGCCGTAAACGAAGTTAACCCCGCACATTTTGTTGACCTCATCTACAAGCTTAATCCCGCTCAGAGCTTTAAGCTTTTCACTCCCGGTGAAAGATACATATACGAAAAATAATCAAAAATGCCACGGAATAAAATTCCGTGGCATTTTTCTCTCCATTTCATATAATGAATATGAAACGGAGGCTTTTATGATTATCGTATTATTAACAGCCCTTGGCGTCGGCGGTGCTACCATCGCAGGTGCCCTGCTGGGATTTTTATTTAAAAAAGTAAGCGGCAAAACCAACGATTTATTTTTATCCTTTGCCGCCGGGGTTATGCTTGCCGCAGCCATTTATGGTCTTTTATTACCGTCAATGGAATATGAATCAAAAAATCCCTTAATATTTTTAATATCAGGGATTTTTTCAGGAGCTCTTTTAATAAATCTCCTTGACCAATTAACTCCCCACCTTCACAAATTAACGGGGATAGATAATCCTTCTTCCTTTGATTCGGCAAAAACCGACAAGGTGATCTT
>JAZRHF010000098.1:0-3391 GCA_045644565.1 Clostridia bacterium
CTTCGTCCTTGAGGAAAAAACAACGACATCGAGTCTGTTGTTTTTTCCTCAAAAATTTTCACGACCTTAATGGTCTAAGAAAATTTTTATCGCATATCGCATTGAAATTGCACTAAATTTTCCTGCGTTTAAGGTCGGAGAGCTTAAAACCATCAAATTTTGATGGAAGACAAAGAAAATTCAAAAATAATACTGGCGTATATTTGCAGGATTTTCTGCAGTATTACGCAAAATTTGTGTTTTTAAGCCTTGTAGGGTTCGACTTCCCTCGGCTTATAATTAGAAAGGATAGTGACATAAATGAAAAGAGAGTTTGTGCGCAGTATATATGAAGATACAGCGTCCTTTGCAGGGAAGGAAGTTACACTCGGAGGTTGGATAAGAAACATCCGTGACAGCAAGGAGTTTGGATTCATCGACCTTAATGACGGTAGCTGCTTTAAGAGTATACAGGTGGTTTTCGAACGTCAGAAAATTAATAACTATGATGAAATTGCAGCTCTTAACATCGGTGCATCCGTGGTTGTAAAGGGTATCGTTGCATTAACCCCCGAAATGAAACAGCCCTTTGAACTTAAGGCTACAGAGGTAACAGTTGAAGGTCTTTCAACTCCCGATTACCCCATACAGAATAAGCGCCACAGTCTTGAATTTTTAAGAGAACAGGCGTATCTTCGTCCCAGAACAAACCTTTTCTCTGCAGTATTCAGAGTAAGAAGTGAAGTTGCTTATGCAATTCATAACTTCTTCCATGACAGAGGTTTTGTATATGTTCATACGCCCTTAATCACAGGCTCAGACTGTGAGGGAGCAGGTGAAATGTTCAGAGTAACAACCATGGATATGGAAAATCCTCCCAAGACTGAAGACGGCAAGATTGACTGGTCCAAGGACTTCTTCGGAAGAAGCACAAACCTTACTGTTTCAGGTCAGCTTGAAGGTGAAACTTATGCTCTTGCATACGGTAAGATTTACACCTTTGGTCCCACATTCCGTTCGGAAAATTCCAACACTGCACGTCATGCGGCAGAGTTCTGGATGATAGAACCTGAAATTGCATTTGCAGATCTTGATGATAACATGCAGCTTGCATGGGATATGATTCAGTATATAATCAAGCACGTTCTTACAAACTGCAAGCAGGAACTTGAATTCTTCAACAGCTTTGTTGATAAGACATTGCTTGACAGACTTAACGACCTTGCAAAGAGCAGCTATAAGAAGGTTACTTATACAGAAGCAGTTGAACTTCTTAAAAAGAGCGGAGAAAAGTTCAGCTATCCCGTTGAATGGGGTTGCGACCTTCAGACAGAACATGAAAGATATCTTACAGAGCAGATTTTCAAGAGCCCCGTATTTGTAATTGACTATCCGAAGGAAATTAAGTCCTTCTATATGCGTCTTAACGATGACGGCAAAACTGTTGCTGCTATGGATATGCTTGTTCCCGGAGTTGGTGAAATCATCGGCGGTAGCCAGAGAGAAGAGAGAATTGACATTCTTTTAGAGAGAATGTCAGAGCTTGGTCTTAAGGAAGAAGACTACTGGTGGTATGTAAATCTTCGTCGCTACGGCGGAACAAAGCACGCAGGCTACGGTCTCGGATTTGAAAGAATCATCATGTACTTAACAGGTGTTTCCAACATCCGTGACGTAATTCCTTATCCCAGAACAGTAGGTAACGCTGAATATTAATAAAATAAAAAATCGGATTGCGATGCAATCCGATTTTTTTTGTTACAACTCTATCCAGCAGTTTTCTTCTGAAGATTTAAGAAGTGAATCCAATATTTTCTGGCTTCTTAAGCCGTCGGCAACTGTGGGGAGATAGGGACAATCTTTTCCGTCAACCATATTGATAAACATCTGTTCCTGAGTTATTTTGTATTTTCCCGGAACTGATATGGTGTGCATGCTTTCGCATTCACGGTCGATATCTCCGATGCAGACATTAAGTATGTCGGGATTGTTTAAGTTGAAGGAAATTACGCCTTCGGTTCCGTAAATGTCATATTTAATGGTATTTCCGTGACCAAGGGCACAACGGGTAACGGTGAATACGCCGGCAGCTCCATTTTCGAATTCCGCAAGGAAGTTGCAGTAGTCATCTGTTTCTACAGGAGCATATTCCTCGGAATCGAGTTTTTTACGTTCCTTTACAACGATGCCTGTTTTTGCAGAAACCTTTTTCATATCTCCTACTAAAAATTCAGCCATGTCAATCAGGTGAACAGCTAAATCACCTAAAACTCCGGTACCTGCATATTCTTTTACAAAACGCCATTCAAGACGTCTGCCTTCCATAAATGCAGAGGACTTAAGATATTCAACATTTACACTTATTATGTCACCTAAAAGTCCTTTCTTCATGATTTCCTTGGCATATCTTACGGCAGGCATAAAGCGATAGGTAAAGCACATCATGTTGGGAACGGGATTTTCGGCGAGCGCTTTCTTCAAAGGTTCTGCCTTTTCGAGGTTGACCGACAAGGGCTTTTCTACGTTTACGGGTTTTCCTGCTTTTACAACATCAACAGCCATGGGTACATGCAAATGGTTGGGAGTACATATTTCAACTGCGTCAACTTCATCTGATGCTATTAAGTCACGGTAGTCTGTAAATCTTAAATGCTCAGGGATACCGAGTTTGTCTCCGGTTGCTTTTAAGGCTTTTTCGTTTGTATCGCAGATTGCAGTAATGCATCCGCCTGTTGCTTTTGTGATTTCAGGGATATGACGACCGTTGGTGATTCCGCCAACGCCTATTATTCCTATTCTTACCATAGCTATTCTCCTCACTTAATATAAGTATGCTTTTTAAGACTTTCGTCCTGACCTTCAAATTTATCCTTTACATTTTCAAGGGCTTCGAAATGACCGAGAGTGGGTATGGGCCCCTCTGAAGGCTTTGCCCATTCAATGGCATTTTTCAAAATTTGAGTTATATCTTCTCTGTAGAATGTGGGATATTCTTCATGACCCGGACGGAAGTAGAAGATTTTGCCGAGCCCACGCTTATAGCAACATCCGCTTCTGAAAACTTCTCCTCCGGAAAACCAGCTTATGAAAATAAGCTCATCGGGTGTGGGGATTTCAAAGCGTTCCCCATAGGTTTCTTCCATGGGAAGTTCTATGTATTCGGGAAGGTTTTTGCATATGGGATGAGAGGGTTCGATTATCCAGATTCTTTCCTTTTCGTCGTTTTCTCTCCATTTTGAGCGGCAGCACGTACCCATAAGCTTTACGAAAGGCTTACAAAGATGGGAAGAATGAAGCGGTATAAATCCCATACCGTCAAGTATTCTTTGGCGCACACGCTCTGCGATCTCATCGGGTACACGCTTGTGACCAATATGCGACCACCAGATAAGCACGTCTGTTTCATTCAGAG
>JAZRHF010000099.1:0-35436 GCA_045644565.1 Clostridia bacterium
TTTTTTATTTTTTATTTTTCGGTCTTAATATCAGTCAATACTTCTTTAATTCCTGTAGCAAGAGACGCAATCCCCTGAAAATCCGAAGGAATTATAATCTTCGTTGCCTTACCGTCGGATGCCTTTTCAAAAGCCTCCAAAGACTTCATGGTA
Source organism: Clostridia bacterium (assembly GCA_045644565.1). Taxonomy (GTDB): domain Bacteria; phylum Bacillota; class Clostridia; order CAKSNL01; family HGM11501; genus HGM11501. The sequence goes on from JAZRHF010000099.1 coordinate 154, forward strand.
AGATAAGCTTCGCCGGGGGCAGCCTCGTTAATCTTTTTGATACCTTCGGCAATAGCCTCCTGAACCTTTATGATAGCTTCCGCCTGACCTTCAGCTTCTCTTATTGCCGCTTCCTTTTTCGCATCGGCACGAAGAATTGCGGATTCTTTTTCACCCTCTGCAAGCAAGATGGCAGACTTTTTGTCGCCCTCTGCTCTTAAAATCGCTTCTCGTCTTTCACGTTCAGCCTTCATCTGCTTTTCCATGGCATCCTGAATTTCTCTTGGAGGAATGATATTTTTAAGCTCAACTCTGTTAATCTTGATTCCCCAGGGATCGGTTGCTTCATCAAGTATTGCGCGCATTTTAACATTTATGGTGTCACGGCTTGTTAATGTCTCGTCAAGCTCCAAGTCACCTATTATATTACGGAGTGTTGTTGCCGTAAGGTTTTCAATTGCCATCATGGGACGTTCAACCCCGTAGGTGAAAAGCTTGGGGTCGGTAATCTGATAATAGATAACCGTATCAATCTGCATGGTTACATTATCCTTTGTGATAACGGGCTGAGGCGGAAAATCTGCCACATGCTCCTTTAAGCTTATAGGTCTTGAAACTCTTTCAATAAAGGGAATCTTAAAGTGAATTCCCACTCCCCAGGTTGTACTGTATGCACCAAAACGCTCAACTATGCAGGCATGTGCCTGAGATACGATTTTGATGTTTGCAACAATAATCGCAATTACAATAACGAATAAAGCAATAATAATCATAAATAATCCTCCTTATTCCGCTTTTCTTACAAAAAGCTTAACGCCCTCTATTTTCTCTATTATAACCTTTGTTCCCGAAGGTATTACTTCTTCTTCAATATTTCTTACACTCCATGTAGTTCCGGAAGCCTTAAGAGTTCCCGTTCCTTTGTCGTTATCCACCTCTTCGGTAAGTACAAAGGTTTTTCCAAAAAGAGAATCCACATTGGTTTTTGCTTCTTTGACATCAGTCAATCTCCTGACAAGCTTTCTTGTAAGTGCAAGAAATATCGCCGTTGAAATTATGAATACCAAAACCTGCACCAGAACATTTTCAGTAATTATCGCACATATCATGGCACAAACCGCACCGAGGGCAAACCATATACATACGAGCTGTGCCGTTGATGCCTCAATTACCGCAAGAACAACTGCCACAACAAGCCAGATTGCACTTTGCATAAAACCACTCCTTTCACAACTATTATATTATAAACATATAATAGTGTCAACCAAAATAATACAAGCGATGCGTCAAACGCATCGCTTGCATTCAATAATTAACATATTCTATAGGATTACGGTTAACATTATCAAGCCTTACCTCAAAGTGCAAATGCGGGCCTGTGGAATTTCCCGTAGAGCCTACATCCGCAATAAAATCGCCTTTTGCCACCTTATCTCCAGCTTTTACATGAAGCTTTGAGCAATGGGCGTAATAAGTAACATAACCGTTTTTATGGTCTATCTGAATGAGATTTCCGTAGCCTCCCATCCAGCCTGCGTATATAACCTCACCGCCGTCTGATGCAAATATCGGCTCATTAAAGGGTGCCGCCACATCAATTCCCTTGTGGGTTCTTCCCCATCTTGCTCCGAAGTGAGATGATATATATCCCTTTACAGGTTGTCTGAAAATCCCTATCGCCTCTCCCTTAGGATAGGGCTTTGTTCCTTTTCTTACCACCTTTTTTTCTGTACCTTCCAAGAAAAAGTCCCCTGTCAGAACTTCCGTGTCGGAAACTCCGTTCAGTTTATGTTCTGTATATTCAACAAACTTTTTCCCTTCTTTTCCCGGAGATTCAATAACAATTTCATCAACATAGAGATTTTCATCTTCCAAAGTCTCGGTTTCATAAGGAACTGTTTCATAGTAACCTGTTTTTACCACGGTTTCAACAATCGCCTTTTCTTTAAGCAATTCAAAAGCCGTAGCTTTGTCTTTAAGAGCTTCCTTTAATACATATTCTTCTTTAATATCCGCTTTTCCTATAAAATGAATATCCGTTGCATCAACGTCTTCGTATAAAGCCAGAACCTCTTCCTTTACAGCTATAACATCCTCTTTTGAAGAAAGAGTAAATATTTTTTCCCCATTTAATACGAGAGAATAGCCGTGAGCATAACAAGAGTTCATTTTTCTGTAATTATTAAGAGCAGTATCAACGTCTGTAAAGCCGTTTTCAACCTTGCCCCAAATTATTTCAAAGTTTTCAGCCTTACCTGCTTCACTCTCTTCCTTTAATGTATCGGAAGTCTTTACAGCATCGCTCTGCTCATGAAATGTACCTATTAAAACTCCGTCTGCGTAAAGCCCATAGCCAAAGCAATATCCAAACACTGAAGCTACGGCGAAGATGGAAACAAATACCGCCAGCATAATCAGCGTGTAACGCCCTTTTCTGTTGTTATTTTCCGTGAAATTCAATAACATCACCTCAATGTTCCGGATTATATCATAATGTAACACTTTTGTAAAGACTTTTAATAGAGTTTATTCATCCATCGCCTGTATTTATGCTATCCAAAAGACAAAACTCAAAAATAAAGACGACACCTTGCGGTGTCGTCTTTGCTGTTAATAAATATAAATTGACCGGGTTTCTGCTTCCCATACAACTTCATAGCCAAGCTGTTCAGAAATAAATCTTACCGGCACGAAGGTTCTGGAATCAGTAATCTGCGGTACAACGGAAAGAGTGTATCTAACACGTCCGTAAATATTGTTCGTTACATAAACAAGGTTATTGAAAATCTGCATTTCTATTTCTGTTTCTTCCTTGGTAATGCCGATTTTTCTGTGCTCGCCGTCCCATGTGAAGGTAGCTCCCATTTCCTCTAAAAGTCCTCTTAAAGGAATAAGTGTTGAGCCGTTCATAATGTAGGGTGCAACGTCAATTCCCTTAACGGTTTCAACGCCGTCTTTAACCGTTGTAACGGTATTTGAGCCAATCTGAAGCTTGTAATAATTGTTCTTCTTTATTGCCTCAATTTCTTTCTTGGGCACAAGGAAATCAAGCTCACCGCACACCGCATAGCCGTGATTACCGTCATATATTTCGATATCCATATAACGTACGTCGCAGGTTTTTGAAAATTCAATTAAAGAAATTTTATTCTGCGTAAGCTCTACCGTTCCATTGGATACAACCTGTTCATATTCCTGTCCGTCTGCACTTACGAAAACATCGAAGTCTGTCCAGTAGCCTATCATTTCGGCATCTCCGCCTCTGGGAGAATACTGAAGGTATGAAAGGGTGTAAACATCTCCCATATCAATAGAATATGTGATGGGGAAATCGTACTGCTTACTTGCATTGGAATGCCATGATGTTGATGTTCCCATTCCGTCTATGGCAAACATTACACTGCTCTCGCCGGAGGTTGCAGTTGCCGTAAAACCCGTTTTGGAAAGAGGAACCAATGTTTCTCCGTCAATAAGCTCATAAAGCTCTTTGAAAGAAGTTGCTGTTTCCTTGTCCTTGTTTTCCGAAAGAAGGTCAAATTCAGCAACAACACCATACTTTCCGCCGTGTGATGCCACAATCTTAAGCATCACTTTAGAAAGAGCGATATTTGCGGGGAATTCCACAATCTGCATATCAGACTTATTTGCAAGCTCGCCCTCCTTTATAAGTTCAAACTCTCCGCCTTCTACTGCACCGTAGAGTTCATATTCCGTAACTCTTCCGCCTGCTTCACCTCTGGGGGTTACGGCAAAGCCGCTTACCGTGGTTGTTTCGGGAAGTGTAACCGTTAAGCTGTGAGGAAGTGTTGCATAGTCAACGATGCTTGAGCCTTCCGCCTTATAATAGGTATGCCAGAAGCTTGCGGCATTTCCGTCAATGGCATATTTACCGGGATTCTGGTGATACTCGGAGGAAACCTCTGCCTTCCAGAGCGTCTTTTTAACAAAATCAGATGCCTTTAATTTTGAAAGTTCATAGTTATCTGTAACCGTAAACTCGGAAATTACAAGGTCACGCTTGCTGTCTGCAAAATCGGATACCTTTTTCTCGCTTCCGCCGCTTACGGGAACAAGCAAATCAAGCTCACTACCGGTACCGTAGCCGTGAAGGCCTTCCGTTACCTTAAATACAATACCTTTACCCTTTATGTTAAATCCGAAGTCGATGGTTGTCGCATCCTTTGAAAGCTCCATCTTTCCTGATTTTACAAGCTTTGCGGAAGTATCGGTATCCATTACATAAATTTCATAGCCTAAAACCGTTCCTGTGTTGTTGTCAACACGGGGAGTGTAGCGGAAGCCCGAAAATGCTGTTTCAGAGGGGAACTTTGCCACTACATAGAAGGGTGCCTGATCCTGTCCGGTGATATTTCCGCCCTCTGCAGTATATGCCGAGTGCCAGTAGGAGTTTTTGTCTCCGTCAAAAAGTCTTGCACCGCGTAAATCCTCATTGTGTTCGCTTGAAGCCTTTGCAGTCCAGCCTTTTCTGTCTACAAAGCCTGTTGCAACCTGGGCAGGAGCACTACTTTCAGAAGAAGCGCCTTCCTTTACCGCACCCACAAGATTGATTTCTGCAATGACACCATAGTCTTTTACACTTCTCTTTATAACAAGACGTACCTTTTTGGCGCTTACTGTTTTTCCGAAATCAATTTTCTTTTCGTCATAGCTTTCGGGAAGTGTGCCTGACTTAACCTGACTCCAGTTATCGGAATCATCAGCACTTATATAAACTTCATAGTCAAGGATAAGACCTGTGGAATTTCCTGTTCTGGGAAGTATTTTCATAGCCGAAACATCCGATACAGAAGGAAGTGTGATTATAATTTCGTGGGGGCAGGGAACCTGGCTTGTGATGTTGGTTCCGTCATCCTCATAATCGGAATGCCAGTATGTATCTGTTCTTCCGTCTGTCATATTGGCAGGCTGATTATAGTGCTTGGAGTCGGATGCCGTAACCTTCCAGCCCTTTCTTGAAAGGTTTTCGTTTACAATTTCGCCTGCAGGAGTATTTACGGTAGTTGTAATCTCTGTACTTCCGTCGGGAAGAGCGGTAGTGCCGTCCCATCTTGAAAGAAGGTCAAACTCCGAAAGTACTCCAAAGCCGTTATGGGAGCTTGTTATAACAAAACGTACATTTTTAACGGTAAGGTTTTTATCAAAGCGTGCATATTTGGGTGTCCAGTCGTTTGCAAATATTCCGCTTGAAGCCAGATACCAGGTGCCTTCATCTTCCGCTGAATAGTAAAATTCATAGCCCGTGATATTACCGGTAAGATTTCCGCTTCTGGGGCATATTCCGAAACCGGAAATAACCTCTGCCTGGGGAAGAGTTACCGTAATTTCATAAGGAGCTTCTTCGTGGCTTGTAATGGCGCCGCCTTCTTCAACATAATCGGAATGCCAGAATGTATCTGTTCTCCCGTCTGTCAGATTAAGAGGTCCGTTATAAGGCTGCTTTGAGCAGGATGCTGTTATTTTCCAGCCTTTTCTTGAAATAAACTGACTTGTGTCATAGTCTGCCGCAAAAGACGACAAAGCAAAAGTAAGGGATAAAATTACCGCAAGGGCAAGAATTAAAGATAATACCTTTTTCACTTATATCGCCTCCTTAATTAAGATGGGCTATTACGCCCTTTGCAGCTTCAACTTCCGCATCCCGCTGACTTAATACATAAACGCCGTCGCCAATCGGATTTACGCTCCAACCGAAGCACTCTGAAAGAATGGAAACGGGAATATAGATAATTCCGTTATTTACCATTGTGGGAGCAGAAAGTGCTGTTTCTTTACCGTCAACAAAAGCTTCATTGCTTCCGAGAACGGTGTTAATCCACTGATAATCTGTAATTTCACGGCCCGTAAGCTCGTGTGTCTTTATGTAGAGCATATTAAGGAGATAATCATAGGTTATCTTTGTTTCTCCATAGCCCATAAATTCTTCCATTGCAGTCATGGGAACATAAAGTGTTCCGTTTGCTTCGTATGCACTTACCCTTATATCTGCATCGTACACGTTCATCTTTGCGCCGTCAACAATCATCCTTTGGCTTCCTGCCTTAAGGATTGTTGTATCAAAGAGCTTATCTCTTTCAGCCTGTGTAAGACCTGTCTGTGCAATTTCTGTATAGAGATAGTTAAATCTTCCGACAGGTGCCGATGAGCCTTCTGCATAGAAGTTCATAAGATCGTCGCCTGCAACATTGTCCGTCCACTTAAATTCAAGCTCGGCAGCTCCTGTTTCGCCAATTAAGCTTCTCGGAATTTTAACCTGCATTACGTTGCCTGATACCGTAAATTCAACATTTCCAACAGTTGCAGGAACAAATGCTGTGCTTTCAAACTTTGAAAGTACGCCCATACCGGAAAGATTAAGTGCAAAATCATAGCCTTCCCATCCTGTTGCCTTGTTTCTGTCTGTGTTGATGTAAAGCACCATTGCATTTTTATGGTCTGTCTTAATATCTTCCGTTGTCTTTACAAAGAAGTAGAAGTTTTCACCGTCACGGGCAACCTTGCTTCTTACAATGTTATTTATAACCTCTGTCTTATAGTGATGTCTTTCGCCTGTTTCTTCCGATATGCCATAACCGTCGGCATCACGCTCATAGGAGCCGTCATAGTTCATAAATTCGGGAGAAACACTGTCCCACGCTGATGCATCACCATTAATATCTATTGTAACTTCCGCAGATGCAACGGGAGCGGGACGAACGCCCTTATACTTTCTTATAAAGTCTGTAAGGAGCATATAATAGTCGTCCTTGTTTTCGCCCTTTGTAGGTTCAAAGTCACGGCTGTTTTCAGAGTCGTAAAGATCGATAAATGCATTACTCTGACCGCCGTAGTTATGGCTTCTTGCTGTGTTCCATTCGTTCCATCCGTCAACGAATACGTGTGCGGGGTCCGAGTCTAAAACTCTGGATGCCTGTTCCTTAAAGAAATATCCCTGATGGAAGGCACCTTCCGAATAATCTTCGCCGAAGGCTTCTGTATAGCTCTTACCCTTACAGTAGGGATCGGAGAATATACCGGTACCTGCAGAGCCGAACACGGTGGATTCATTTATAGCCATACCGAGACCCATACATTCAATTCTGCTATCCTCGGTTAATCCCCATTCATACTGCGGATAGTTTTCAAGCCAGAGCCAGCTCTTTTCGTCAGGAGTTTTGGGGCCATTTGCTCTGTCGCCGTGACCTCTTATGGTGTAGAAGTCAAGAAGGAAATCAGCCATTTCACGTTCAGCCTTGTCGCCCTCACGAACTGCCCAGTAAATTTCGTTGCTTCTCACCTGAATGAGCATTGGCTTTCCGTCAAGCATAAACCACAAATCCTTATAGTCGTCATAGGCGTGGTAATTGTAGTACATAGCCTTTAAGCTGTTGAATCGGTTTTCCGCATCCCATCCCATCTGAAGATATGCGCTTACCTTGGGAGTATTAACGCCCGCTTCTCTTGCATCGTGGAATGCATTAAGAAGTGTGGTCATAGGAAAAGCATAGCAGTTCTGATAGTTTGTATAGTCAAAGAATATGGCATCAATTCCTGCTGTTGCCATAAGCTCTGCCTGCTTGCGGTACACCCAGTAATCGAAGGAATCATAATAGCCATAGATAGGTTCATCCCAGTAGCAGCCTGCATTCTGCCATTCCTTATGATAATAGTCGTCCTTTGCTTCGGGGTATTTTTTAATAACTTCTGTAATGATCTTGGGAGTAACAGTTGTTCCGCCATGCCAGTCCCAGTAGAACATACAAACCTTGTGGTCACCTTCTTTTACAGGGCCAACCTCTTCAAAGTCTGCAAGCTTTCTGCCTACATTGTCAACAGCAGTCCATGTATCAGAATACATATCGAGAATTTTCTCATCCGGTACGGGAGAAACAGACTTTCTTACCCATTCGTCTTCCGATAAAATAACATCGTAAACGGTTAAATATGTACCTGTTTCATTATAGGTCTGGCAAAGGTATATGTCGTGCTTACCTTCGGTAGCCTTTATGTTTCCGCCGTATTCTGTCTTTTCAAGTACGTCGGACATAATATTGATATAGCCGATGCACTCTCCGCCAACGGGATCGTCAATATAAATTCGTAAAATCTCGCCGTTACCCTTTTTAGCAAGTGAATCAACCTGCGTTGCGGTAATTCTTATGGATTTTATTCCCGTTAAATCCACATCGGAAAAGCAAAGCTTTCCGTTTTGGGGATCGTAAGGCGACCAGAACGTGGTCTTACCTCCCGCAACATCAACTCCGATTGTTTTTTCCGCATCATATTCCGATACAGACATGGTAACACCTGCCGCCAGAGCAGGAACAGCCATGGAAAGTATCATAAGCAAGGAAAGAACAATGCTTAAACATCTTTTCATAAAAAAAACCTCCTTTTATACACTTAACTATATTTTATCAGAAAATTTTGTAACTTTCAAGCACTATATTGGCTTATTTTTGCACTATATTGACTTTTCAGCAAATAAAATCCCATAAAGGATTTTATTTGCGATAGTTTTACAAAACGATCGTGAGGCGAACAGCCGAACAGTTTTGTGAAACCAAAAACCTCAAAATGCGAACAGCATTTTGTGCACCCACCCCATAAAAGATTTTATTTGCGGGAGTTTTGCAAAACATATATTTTCTTCCATTTTTTTGGTTTTCTTTGTTTTTCTTTTTATTTTTGTTAGTTTTTCTTGACTTTTGTGAAAATATAGTGTATTATATATATTAGGTAAGAATCCGAATATATGAAGAAAGGAGTTTTTTCATGAAGCTTATAGTGTCTGACCTGGACGGTACGCTGTTAAAGCGCGGAGAAAGAGAGCTTAACAGAAACATATTAAATGCAATCGAATACATACTTTCACAAAATGCAGCTTTCGCCGTTTCCTCGGGAAGGACCTATGTGGAACTGAAAAAATTCTTTGCCCCATTTGAAAATGATATTTATTTTATGGCAAACGACGGAGCAATCACTATATATAAGGAAGAAACTCTGTCAGAATTTCCCGTAAACAAACTTTTTACATCGGATTCCTTTGCTCTTCACGGAAAGTATATGACCTACATAAAAACAAAGGATGCACTTTTAACGAGAAAGATTATGAAACAGTATCACAACCACGTAAAGGTGCTTGATTCAAACTTCCCTGATGAGCCGGTTTACAAAATAACGGACTATACAAAAATTAAATACGACGATTTGCCCCTTGTTTACGAAGACAGGTCTATGAAGGAATACATCGCCTTCGGAGTGGACAAAGGCATCGCCCTTAAAAATCTTTTAAGACATCTTAATATCCCGAAAGAAGAATGTGCCTCCTTCGGAGATAACTTAAATGATATACCAATGTTTACAGAATCAGGAACATCCTATGCTGTGGCAAACGCCCTTCCATCCGTCAAGAAAGCGGCTGACAAGGTGGTAACCGGCTTGGATACCGAAATCAGAAAACTAATCTGATAAGAAAGGATTGACTATATATGAATTTTACAATTAAAGAAACCGAAAGAAGTCCCAGAATCGGAAGACTTATCGACAACCTTTTCAAGAAGATGCCCGAAATCGAGCCTGAACGTGCGGTGCTCCTTACAGAATCCTATAAGGCTACAGAACATCTTCCCATTATCGAAAGACGTGCCAAGGCGTTCAGCCACATCCTTAAAAACATTCCCATCACAATCCGTGACGAGGAATTGATTGTAGGTAGTGCCACAAAGTCCTCAAGAAGCTGTCAGACCTTCCCCGAATACTCTTATCAGTGGCTCCTTGACGAATTTGAAACTTTAGAGACAAGAAGTGCAGACCCCTTCCATATTTCGGAAGATACAAAGGCACAGCTTAAGGATGCTTATGCTTACTGGAAAGGAAAGACTTCATCAGAATTTGCAGAAGCATCAATGGCAAAGGAAACACTCCTTGCTATGGAGCATAACCTTTTCACCCCCGGTAACTATTTCTACGGCGGTGTTGGTCACGTAACCGTAAACTATGGCGAAGTTTTGGAAATAGGTCTTGCAGGAATTATGGCAAAAGCCGAGAAGGAGCTTTCCGAAATGTGCGTTGCCTGCGAAGACTATGTAACAAAGTCTTCTTTCCTTCGTGCAGTAATCGAAAGCCTGCAAGCTGCAATTGACTATTCAAAGCGTTATGCCGCACTTGCAATGCAGATGGCTGACAGAGAAGGCGATGCAACAAGAAGAAAGGAACTCCGCGATATCGCATCCGCTTGCGACAGCGCACTTGAAAACGGTGCAAAGAGCTTCCGTGAAGCTTGTCAGGCTTTCTGGTTTGTTCAGCTCTTAATTCAGACCGAATCTTCAGGTCACTCCATCTCTCCCGGACGTTTCGACCAGTATATGTATCCTTATTATAAGGCAGACATCGAAAAGGGTGCAATCACCCAGGAAGAAGCACAGGAATTAATCGACTGCGTATGGGTTAAGCTTAACGACTTTACCAAGGTAAGAGATGCCGCAAGTGCAGAAGGCTTTGCAGGCTACAGCTTGTTCCAGAACTTAATAGCAGGTGGACAGACACCCGACGGAAGAGACGCTACAAACGAACTTTCCTTTATGACTATATATGCAACAATGCACGTTGCACTTCCCCAGCCCTCCTTCTCTGTAAGAGTTTGGAACGGCACACCCCACGAATTTATGCTTGAAGCCGCAAAACTTACAAGACTTGGTTACGGTCTTCCCGCTTACTACAACGACGAAGTTATCGTTCCCGCTCTTGTTGCAAGAGGACTCGCTGTTGAAGATGCAAGAGACTACAACATAATCGGTTGTGTTGAGCCTCAGAAGTCAGGTAAGACAGACGGTTGGCACGATGCCGCATTCTTCAATATGTGCCGTATAATGGAACTTGTATTCAACAACGGTAAGGATAAGGGCGTTCAGGTTGGTCCCAAGACAGGCGAAGTTACAGAATTTACTACATACGACGAATTCTTCACCGCATATAAGAAGCAGATGAGCTATGCAATCCGCCTTATGGTTAATGCAGATAACGCCATCGACGTTGCTCACGCTAAACGTTGTCCCCTTCCCTTCTTATCTTCAATGATTGAAGATTGTATCGGAAAAGGAAAATCCGTTCAGGAAGGCGGCGCAGTATACAACTTCACAGGTCCCCAGGGCTTCGGTATCGCAAACATGGCAGATGCTTGCTATGCAATAAAGAAGCTTGTGTTCGAAGAAAAGAAATTCTCCCTTGCTGATTTCAAGGAAGCAATGGATAACAATTTCGGAGAAGGCATTTCAGACGCCGATGCAACAAAGATCACAACAGAAATCGTTCGTCAGCTTGTATCCGGCGGTATGAACGTAACAGATTCCCAGATTGCAGACATCTTCAAAAAGGCAAAGGGATCAGGAAACGGTAAGTATGCCGCATTGCTTGAAGCAATCGATTCTCTTCCCAAGTTCGGTAACGACATTATGGATGTTGATATGATTGCAAGAGAAGTTGCTTACACCTACACCAAGCCCCTTGAAAAGTTCAAGAATCCCAGAGGCGGTATGTATCACGCAGGTCTTTATCCCGTTTCCGCAAACGTACCTTTAGGTGCGCAGACCGGTGCAACACCTGACGGAAGAAGAGCTTATACTCCCGTTGCAGACGGTGTATCTCCCGTTGCAGGCCGTGACGTGATGGGTCCCACAGCATCAGCTAACTCTGTTTCAAGACTTGACCACTTTATAGCATCAAACGGAACACTCTTCAATATGAAGTTCCATCCCTCCGCATTAAAGGGACAGAGCGGTCTTGAAAGCTTCGTTGCATTGGTTCGCGGTTACTTCGACCAGAAGGGAAGCCATATGCAGTTTAACGTAGTAAGCAGAGAGACACTTCTTGATGCTCAGGCACATCCCGAAAACTACAAAAACCTGGTTGTAAGAGTTGCAGGCTACTCCGCACTCTTCACCACACTTTCAAAATCCTTACAGGATGACATTATCAAACGTACCGAACAGGGTGGATTTTAATGGATAAATACGACGTAAAAGGAAGAATTTTTGATATTCAGAAATTCTCCGTACACGACGGGCCGGGAATAAGAACCATAGTATTCTTAAAAGGCTGTGCCTTAAGATGCAAATGGTGCTGTAACCCCGAATCCCAGTCATTTGAAATACAGAATATGACTCTCGGCGGTAAAACCAAGGTCGTTGGAAGAGACGTTACCGTAAGAGAAGTAATCGACGAAGTATTAAAGGACAGAATTTATTTCAGAAGAAGCGGCGGCGGTCTCACCTTATCGGGTGGCGAAAGCCTCCTTCAGGCAGATTTTGCTGCAGCACTCCTTGCTGCGGCAAAGGAAAACGGCATAAATACCGCAATAGAATCTACGGGCTTTGCACAGTTTTCCACCATCTCCAAAATTCTTCCTCACCTTGATTACTACCTTATGGACATAAAGCATATGAACTCCGCAAAGCATAAAGAGTTCACAACTCAGCCCAACGAGCTTATTTTGGAAAACGCTCCCAAAATTGCCGAGCGTGTTAAGCTCACCGTAAGAGTTCCGGTTATCCCCGGGTTCAACGATACGGCTGACGAAATAAGAGACATTGCCTCTTTCGCAAAAACCTTAAAGGGTGTAAATGAAATACACATCCTCCCCTATCACAGACTCGGAGCTGATAAGTATGCCGGTCTCGGAAGAAATTATGAGCTTGACGGCTTACTTCCTCCCACAGACGAGCATATGGAAATGCTTAAAGGCGTGGCAGAGTCGGTTGGTTTAAAATGTCAGATAGGCGGATGACCTTATAAGAAAGGAAGTTTCCAATGGAAATATTACATGATAAAGCAAGAATAGTTCAGGAACTTGTTCCCGGTAAACAGATAACTCTTGCTCACATAATAGCAAACCCCGATGAGATACTTTATCAGAAGCTTGGACTCGATACTTCCATTGACTATAAAAGCAGCGCAATCGGAATACTTACTGTGTCCCCTGCTGAAACCGCAATTATCTGCGGTGATATTGCAATAAAGTCTTCGGGTGCAGAGCTTGGCTTTGTTGACAGATTTTCAGGCTCTCTCATAATAACGGGAACAGTATCCGCAGTTGAGGAATCTCTCCTTGCAATCTGCTCATACGTTAAGGAAAAGCTTGGCTACACAGTTTGTGAGATAACAAAGACATGATTAAACGTAAACACAAAAGGCTTTTACTCTTAGGCAGAAGTGAGGCGGGCAAAACCACTCTCACCCAGGCAATAAGAGGACAGACCATAGACTATGCAAAGACACAGTCAATCGCCATGGATGATTTACTTATAGATACTCCCGGCGAATACATACAGACAAAAAACTTAGGAACAGCCATTGCGATTTATTCCTACGAAGCCGACGTAATAGGTCTTCTCTTAAGCGCAACAGAGCCCTATTCTCTCTATCCTCCCTGCATCACCTGTATGACACCCAAGGAGGTAATCGGAATAGTAACAAAGATAGACCACAAAAACGCAAACATTCAGAATGCGGAAAACTGGCTTCGTCTGGCAGGCTGTAAAAAGATATTTTTCGTCAATTCCACCGCAAACCAAGGGATAGACGAGTTAAAGGAACATTTGGGTTGGACAGATAAAACCAACAAATCCACAGAAAAAAAGTAAAAAAACAACATTTTATTGTTGACAAACCAAAGAATTTGTGATAATATTATGTTGTCGAATATTCTTTAAGAAGAAGGAGAAATGATTTATGGTAAACGAATACGAAATCAAAAAACAAATTTGTGACATCGGTAAGAGAATTTATGACAAGGGAATGGTTGCTTCCAACGATGGTAACATTTCTGTTAAAATCGGTGAGAACGAATTCCTTTGCACACCCACAGGTGTATCCAAGGGCTTCATGACACCCGACTATATCTGTAAGGTTGACGGCGACGGTAAGGTAATTTCCGCAACAGGTAATTTCCGTCCCTCTTCCGAAATCAAAATGCACATGAGAGTTTATAAGCAGAGACCTGACGTTAAGGCTGTTGTTCACGCTCATCCCCTTTATGCAACAAGCTTTGCAATCGCAGGTGTTCCCCTTACAGCTCCCATTATGCCCGAAGCAGTTATCGCACTTGGCTGCGTTCCGATTGCTGACTACGGCACACCCTCCACAGAAGAAATTCCCGATGCAGTTGAAAAGTACCTTCAGCATTTCGATGCAGTACTTCTTGCAAACCACGGTGCACTTTCTTTCTCTGACAGCCTTCTTTCTGCTTACCACAAGATGGAATCTGTTGAGTTCTATGCTCAGCTTCTCTATCAGTCAAAGCAGCTCGGCGGTCCCAAGGAGCTTTCCAAGGATCAGGTTAAGAGACTTTATGAAGTTCGTCGTGCATTCGGTATGACAGGTAAGCACCCCGCTGACATCTGCTTAAATGCAAAAGCAGGCGTTCAGAGCTGCCACAACTGTCACCAGGGCGTAGAAGAAGGCGGATGCGCATCTTCTTGCTCCGATGCAGAACTTATTGCACAGATCACAAAGAAAGTAATGGAAACACTCGGAAAGTAATTTCCGTACATAAAGGATGGTTTTATGGACGAGCTTGAACTCAAAAAAATCGTCGATGCCGTTAAGGATAATATAAAATCGCCTTCCATTAATAAAGGTAGTTCTTCTACCTATAAAACAGATAACATAACCTTAAATACTGCAAAGTTACTTGCAGAAGCGGTTGAAAAGGAAGCAGCTCGTGTTGGCGTAAAGGCGGTTATCGCCATTACAAATTCAGGTGCAAACCCGATTTTGATTCACGCAACCGACGATTCCTTTATCGCAAGCTACGACGTTGCTTTGCAGAAGGCATATACCTCTGTTGCCATAAAGATGCCCACAAGCGCACTTAAAAGTATGGCACAGCCCAACCAGCCTTTATACGGAATACAGTTTACAAACAACTGCCGTATCGTGGTGTTCGGCGGAGGCGATCCCTTGAAAATCGGTGATGAAATCGTCGGCGGTCTCGGGGTTTCCGGCGGAACAGAGGAACTGGATACCTACCTTTCAGCCTACGGTGCTGATTATTTCAAAAATAATCTCGCTTAAGAGAAGAAAGGAAGGTACGGAATGCAAAGTATAACAAACGACTTTGCGAAAAATGCCGCAAAACTGGCTGAAACGGTTAAAGGCAATATTACAGTAACCGTTCCTTCCGACAAAAAAGGCGAGTTTATCTATCACCTTGTTGAAAACGGCGGTTATCCGGCATCAAGAGTGCAGGCGGAAACAATATTCAAAGCTTCAAAAAACACAGAAAGCTTAACATCGGTACTTTTCTCCTGCCACGCAATTACACTTGAAAAACCCAAATTTATCATCTACGATTCTTCTGATAGCGACCCATTGGCAAAAAAGGAACTTCCCTTCCCTGCCATCGGCGTTATCGGAGGCGACATAATAAAACAAACAAAATCTGAGAGGAGAATAGCTATGGATATCAATCAGGACAAGATTCAGGCTATTGTTCAGCAGGTTCTTTCCGAAATGAGTCAGGGTGGAGCTCCCAAGGCAAGTGCCCCCAAAGCTTCAACCGGTTCAATTCCGAAAACAAGCCGTGCAGCTATGCTCACCAAGCTTGAAAACTACGAAATCAAGGAATTCCCCATCCCCGAGCTTGGCGATGACGACATCCTTGTTAAAGTAGAAGGCTGCGGTGTCTGCGGAACAGATGCTCATGAATTCAAGAGAGATCCCTTCGGTCTCATCCCCGTAGTTCTCGGTCACGAGGGTACAGGTGAGGTCGTAAAAGTGGGAAAAAATGTCAAGAAAGACAGTGCAGGTAAGCCCTTAGGCGTAGGCGACAAGGTTGTAACCTGTATGATTTTCAAGGACAATCCCGACATCACAATGTTTGACTTAAATAAGCAGAATGTAGGCGGTGCAGACGTTTACGGACTTCTTCCCGACGATGACATTCACTTAAACGGATGGTTTGCTGATTACATAGTAGTAAGAGGCGGTTCCACCATATTCAACGTAAGCGATCTGGATTTGGAATCCAGAATCTTAATCGAACCCTGTGCAGTTTTAATCCACGCAGTTGAGCGTGCAAAAACAACAGGAATCCTTCGTTTCAACTCACGAGTAGTTGTTCAGGGTTGCGGACCTATCGGTCTTATCTGTATCGCAATCCTTCGTACAATGGGTATCGAAAACATCGTTGCAGTTGACGGCGAAGACAAGAGACTTGACTTTGCTAAGGAAATGGGCGCAACCGGCACAGTTAACTTCAAAAACCACAAGGGTGTTGAAGAACTTGCCAAGGGCGTTGAAAATGCATTCGGCGGCTATCTTGCTGACTTTGCATTCCAGTGCACAGGCTCCCCCATTGCTCATGCAAACATCTATAAGTTTATAAGAAACGGTGGCGGTCTTTGCGAACTCGGCTTCTTCATCAACGGCGGAGACGCAACAATCAACCCCCATTTCGATATTTGCGCAAAGGAAATCACAACAGTTGGTTCATGGGTTTACACACTTCGTGACTATGCAACAACATTCGATTTCTTAAAGCGTGCAAAGGGAATCGGACTTCCCATCGGAAAGCTTATCACTCATAAGTATCCCCTTTCCGAAATCAACGAAGCTCACAAGACAAATCTTGCAATGAGCGGACTTAAAATCGCAATCATTAATGAATAATAAATAAAAAAGAAATTAATTTTAGGAGGATATCAAAATGGCAAAAGAAGCATTAGGTATGATTGAAACAAGAGGTTTAACAGCAGCTGTTGAAGCAGCAGACGCAATGGTTAAGGCTGCAGAAGTAGTATTAATCGGCACAGAAAAGATCGGTTCCGGTCTTGTAAGTGTTATGGTTAGAGGCGATGTAGGTGCTGTTAAGGCTGCTACAGAAGCTGGTAGCGCTGCTGCATCCAGACTTGGCGAACTCATCGCTGTACACGTAATTCCCAGACCCCACGAAGACGTTGAAAAGATCCTTCCCAAGTTCTGATTTATTCCCTTTTAACGAAAGGCGGTAAACAACATGGCAGAAGAAAAGAAAACTACTGCGAAAAAGGCGGCTCCCAAGGCTGCTCCCGCAGTTAAAGCAGAGCCTGCTCCCAAGGCAGAGCCTGCAGCAAAAGCCGAAGCAACAGCTCCGGTAAAAGAAGAAGTAATTAAAGTTAAGGAGGAAAAAAAGATGTCACTCGAAGCTTTAGGTATCATTGAAACAAGAGGTTTAGTAGCTGCAATTGAAGCTGCTGACGCAATGCTCAAGGCTGCTAACGTTCAGTTAGTAGGAACAGAAAAGATCGGTTCCGGTCTTGTAAGCGTTATGGTTAGAGGAGACGTAGGCGCTGTTAAGTCTGCTGTTGAAGCTGGTCAGACCAATGCTTCCAAGCTTGGCGAAATCATCGCTACACACGTTATTCCCAGACCTCACACAGACGTTGAAAAAATTATTCCTGTTCTTAAGTAATTTTTTCACTAAATCATTTTTTCCAAGAAAGGATGCTCTATTATGATTATTGCAAAAGTAGTCGGAAGCATCGTATCCACAAGAAAAAATGACAATCTGGTCGGAAGCAAATTTATGGTGGTTGAGCCTGCCCTCGGCAAGGCTCAACCATCCGAACGCTTTGTTGCAGTTGACAATGTTGGTTGCGGTATCGGAGAAACCGTTTTGGTTGCTACCGGAAGTGCTGCAAGAATAGGCTGCGGAAAGGAAAGTTGTCCCATTGATGCGGCAATCGTCGGCATCGTGGACTCCGGCACAGAATTGGAGTTTTAATTAATGGATATCACAAAATTAAAAGAAATACTTAAAAATAGCGGTGTTGCCGGTGCCGGAGGTGCCGGTTTCCCCACTTACGCCAAAATGAGCGAAAAGGCAGAATACATTATTTTGAACTGCGCAGAATGTGAGCCTCTCTTAAGAGTTCACAGACAGATAATATCAGAATATGCAGAAGAAATAATGAAGGCACTTTCTCTTTTATGTGAAGTGCTTGGTGCCAAGGAATTTATTGTTGCGGTTAAGGGGGCATACGAAAACGCCGTTGATGCTGTTAATCGCGCGCTTCCCGACCATAAAAAAGGCAGAATTCATCTGCTCAAAGAAATTTATCCCGCAGGAGACGAGGTAATACTCGTTTACGACACTATTAAAAGAGTTGTTCCTGCAGGCGGTCTCCCCTTAGATGTGGGTGCTGCCGTTATAAACGTCGAAACCGCCCTTAATATATATCGTGCGGTATTCGAAGGAAAAAACGTAACCCATAAGTATATCACGGTTACAGGTGAGGTTAAAAATCCTCAGACAGTTTTAGCGCCTATTGGTATAAAGTTTTCCGATTTAATTGATTTTTGCGGCGGAAAAACCACCGAAGATATCGCAATTATCCACGGAGGACCTATGACAGGAAGACTTTCCGATGTTACGGGTACTGTCACAAAGACAAGTAACGCCATCATCGTTCTTCCCAAAGACCATTATTTAATAGGCAAACGAACTCAGAAAATTACCATAAGTGTAAAAAGAGCCATGAGTGCTTGCTGTCAGTGCCAGAGCTGCAGCGATCTTTGCTCAAGAAATCTCTTGAACCACCCGATAGATCCCGCGGCGTTTATGCGTTGTATGTCAAGCGGAGAACCTAATGTTCCTGCACTTGTCAACACTCTTTACTGCTCAGGTTGCGGACTTTGTGAGATGTACTCATGTCCTCAGGGCTTAAGTCCTGCCACACTTATAGGAATATATAAATCCAAGCTCCGTAAAAACGGCCTTAAACCGGAAGCACTTCCCGCTCCCTCGGATGCAAAAGCAGACAGAGACGGAAGACTTGTTCCCATGCACAGACTTATCGGAAGACTTGACATCGTGCAGTATGACCACGATGCACCTCTTAACGAGGCTGACTTAAAGGCTTCAACATTAAAGGTTTCCCTTACCCAGAGCATCGGTGCACCTCCCGTGCCCGCTGTGAAAAAGGGTGATGCGGTTAAAAAAGGCGATATGATAGCCTCTGCCGCAGAAAATGCACTTTCTCTTCCCGTACACGCTCCTATGGACGGTGTAATCGGCGAAATTACGGACAAGAGCATCACTATCACATTAAACTGAAAGGAAGCTTGTTATGCCAAAAGCAATCGGAATGGTGGAATACTTTAATGTAACCACCGGCGTTCAGGCAGCAGATATAATGGCAAAAACCGCCGATGTTGACATAATAACGGCGATGACAGTCTGCCCGGGCAAATACATCGTAATAGTAAGCGGTGCTTTAAGTGCGGTAAAAGCGGCAGTTGATGCTGCAAAAAACCACTTCCCCGCAAAGCTTGTTGACAGCTTCATATTAGGTAATCCCCATGAGGACATCTTCCCCGCCATTTACGGTTCTTCCGATCCCGGTGAGGTAGCAGCCCTCGGAATTATAGAAACATTTACTGCGTCCTCTATAATAGTTGCCGCAGATATTGCCGCAAAAACAGCCATTGTAAAGCTTATCGAGGTAAGAATAGCAAAGGGTATGAGCGGTAAGAGTTATGTATTTATGACAGGCGAGGTTGCTGCAGTCGAAGCGGCAATCGAAAAGGCAAAGCAGGCTATAAAGGAAGAAGGAACTTACCTTGACAGCGCAGTTATTGCCCGCCCCGCAAAAGATCTTTGGAAATCAATTCTTTAAGGATAAAAATTTAACAAGTTTAAGGCTTGTGGGCTTCAACTCCCCTCGCCTTAATAAAGAAAGGCCGGATGAATTATGGATAACGAAAAAATGATAAGCGAAATCGTTGCAAGCGTAATCAAGTCTATGGGCGAAGTTCGTCCTCAGACTCGTAAAAAAGGTGTTTTCACCAATATGACAGATGCGCTTAACGCCGTAAACAAGGCATACAAACAGCTTAAGAGCTATACTGTTGCACAGAGAGAGGAAATGATTAAAAACATCAGACGCCTCACTTTAGAAGAAGCAGAAGTTATGGCTGAACTCGGCGTTAAAGAAACCGGAATGGGTAACGTTCACGACAAGATTATAAAGCATCAGCTCGTTGCAAAGAAAACCCCCGGTACAGAAGACTTAAAGCCCGTTGCTATGACAGGTGACGAAGGTCTTACCTTAGTTGAAATGGCTCCCTACGGAGTAATCGGAAGCATCACTCCTTCCACAAACCCCAGTGAAACAGTTATCTGTAACTCTATGGGTATGATTGCAGGAGGAAACGCTGTTGTATTCAACCCCCACCCCAATGCAAAGGATACTGCAAACTATGCAGTTGACCTTGTAAACCGTGCGGTACTTGAAGCAGGCGGACCTGAAAACTTAGTTGTTTCCGTTGAAAATCCCACAAAGGAATCTTCCGACGAAATGATGCAGTCTCCAATCGTAAGAATGCTTGTTGCAACAGGCGGACCCGGCGTTGTTAAGGCACTCCTTTCTTCCGGTAAGAAGGCAATCGGTGCAGGCGCAGGTAATCCCCCCGTTATCGTTGACGACACAGCTGATGTATACAAGGCTGCAAAGGACATTGTTGACGGTTCAAGCTTTGACAATAACCTTCCCTGTATCGCTGAAAAAGAGTGCTTCGCTCTTAAAAATATCGCAGATATTCTTATCTCCGAAATGCAGAAGCACGGCGCATACCTCTTAAAGGGTGCAGAAATAGACAAGCTTATGGAACTTTGCCTTGTTAATAAAAACGGCAAGTACGACATAAACAAGAAGTGGGTTGGAAAGGACGCTGTAAAGTTCCTTGCCGCTCTCGGAATTGAAGCTCCCAAGGGCACAAAGCTCATCATCTGCGAAACAGATGCAAGCCATCCCTTCGTTCAGGTAGAAATGATGATGCCCATCCTTGCCATCGTAAGAGTTGACAATATCGACGAAGCTATTGAACTTGCTGTTCAGGCTGAACACGGCAACCGTCACTCTGCTCACATTCACTCCAAGAATGTTGACACTCTTACAAGATTTGCAAGAGAAGTTGAAACAACAATTTTCGTTAAGAACGCTCCCTCCTATGCCGGAATCGGTGCAGGCGGCGAAGGTTATACAACATTTACAATTGCAGGTCCCACAGGTGAAGGCTTAACAGCAGCACACTCCTTCACAAGAAGCAGACGTTGCGTACTTGTTGACGGCTTCCACATTGTTTAAGCCGCATTGTTTAAGCCGAGGGGAGCTACATCCCATAAGGCTTAAAATCATAAATTTTGCGTAATACTGCAGAAAATTCTGCAAATATACGCCAGTATTATTTTTGTATTTTCTTTGTCTTCCATCAAAATTTAAAGGTTTTAAGCTCTTCGACCTTAAACGCAGGAAAATTTTATATAATTGAAATGCGGAGGACGAAGTCAGGCTGACGCCTTACGAGGACGACAAATTTTAAGAATGAAAATTTAACAAGTTTAAGGCTTATGGGAGTTAACTCCCCTCGGCTTTAATTTGAGAGGATTGAGATAAATGAATGCATTCGGCATGATAGAAGTATACGGCTTAACAACAGCACTCTGTGCCGCTGACGTAATGGTTAAGGCAGCAGATGTTAAGCTTATCGCATTTGACAGAAACCGTCCCTTTGCTCCCAAGATTCCCGCTCCCTTAATTATGGGTGTTAAGGTTGAAGGAAGCGTTGCAGCTGTAAAGGCTGCGGTTGAAGCCGGTGAAGAATATGCAAAGTCCAAGGGAATGTTCATCGTTTCCCACGTTATTGCCCGTCCTGATGACCAGGCAGAAAAGATGGCATATCTCCTTGACTTCAACAAGGACAAATTCAATAAGAAATTCCCCAAGAGCATGAAGGATGTAGAAGCAAGCGATGTTCCCTTCGGAAAAGCTTTGGGTATTCTCGAAGTATCAGGCTTTACCGCCGCAGTTGTTGGTCTTGATGCAATGCTTAAAGCCGCAAGCGTAAGACTTCTCCACAAGGAAGAACGTCTCGGTGGTCGTCTTGTTACACTCGTTGTAGCAGGTAATGTATCCGCAGTTAAAGCCGCAGTTGAGCACGGTTCAGCAGAAGCTGCACCTCTTGGCGAAGTATACGGAACAGAATGTATCGCAAGCCCCCATCCCGAGCTTATGAAGTATTTTGATACAAGCATACTTGATGAAGAATAAGGCAAGGTGAATGACTATGTATGATGCTGATAAAATAGGCGTAGCAGTTGCCAAGATTTTAGCTGAATATAAAAAGGATCAGAACGGAGAAATAAAGGTTGGCGTTTCACAGCGCCACATCCACTTATCCAGAGAAGATCTTGATATTCTCTTCGGCAAAGGCTATGAGCTCACCAAAAAGAAAACTCTTATGGGCAGAGAATATGCCGCTGAAGAATGTGTAACTTTGGTTGGTCCTTCCTTAAAGTCCATTGAAAAGGTAAGAGTCTTAGGTCCCGTAAGAAAAGATACACAGGTTGAAATTTCAAGAACCGACACATTTATACTTAAAGTAAGCCCCCCTGTAAGACCTTCCGGTAAAATTGAAGGTTCTGAAAAGCTTGTAGTAGTTGGTCCTAAGGGAACAGTTTACTTAAAGCAGGGCGTAATCATTGCAAACCGTCACATCCACTTAACTCCCGAATACGCTGAGCGTCACGGAATTAAGGATGGCGATTATGTAGATGTAATGGTTGAAAGCGTTAAGCCTACACAGTTTTTCGATGTTCAGGTAAGAGTAAGAGACGATTTCAATGTTGAAATGCACATTGATACAGACGATGCTAACTCTGCAGGAATCAAAAACGGAGATATCGTTAAAATCATAAAGAAATAACATAAAGACTGCTGCATCAAATAAAAAGCCATGCAGCAGTTTCTTTATAAGAGGTGAAATAAAAATGTTTGCTGTAGAAAGACAGAAACACATACTTGAAACCCTTAGAACAGAAGGTGCGGTTTGGGTAAGCAAATTAAGTCAGGAGCTTGGCGTTACGGAAGAAACCGTACGTCGTGACCTTGAAAAGCTTGAAAAGCAAGAAGCTTTGGTAAGAACTCACGGCGGTGCCATTCCCATTGACGAAAGCAACCGCGAAATGTCACTTGAAAAAAGAAAATATATGAACACCGAAGCAAAGGAGCGCCTTGCAAAAGAAGCGGCAAGTCATGTTGTTCCCGGTGATACCATATTTTTGGACGCTTCCACTACAACCTTTTATATGGCTCGTGAACTCAAAAATATGAGGGATATAACAATCGTTACAAATTCAATGCGTGTTATAACCGAGCTTGCAGGAAATCCTTCCATAAAGGTTATCGGTGTTGGCGGTTTTGCAAGCAGTAACCAGTCTTTCGTGGGAACTCTTGCATCCAACTATATTGAAGAAAACTTCTTTGCCACAAAGGTATTTTTCTCAAGCCGCGGCGTTACCGTAAACGGCGGAATCCTTGACAGTAACGAGGCTGAATGCGGTATAAAGAAGTGTATGATTAAAAATTCCGACCAGAAGTTTTATCTTTGTGACAAATCCAAAATCGGAAGAATCGGCTTTGCAAAGCTTGCGGACTTTTCAGAAATTGACCATTTCATAACAGAAAAGCCCTTAAACGAAGATATTGCAAAGGCACTTTCCGACCTTGATGTTAAAGTAACAGAAGTATAATAAAAAATGAGGCATAGCCTCATTTTTTTATTTGACAATTTTTTTAATATAGTGTATCATAGTATTGAATACCATGTAAGGATGTGCATTTCATGAAGAAGATTTACCCTTATATCAAACCACATATTTTCGCCATGATTTTAGGGCTTACGGTTAAATTTATCGGAACAATTATGGACCTTTTTCTCCCCTATATCCTTGCTCACATTATAGATGATGTTGTTCCTTCCGGTAACATCAATATGGTATATTTCTGGGGCGTTATTATGCTTGTCGTTTCCGTAATCGCCCTTCTTGGAAATATTATAGCCAACAGAATGGCGGCAAAGGTTGCGAAAAACGTTACAAAAGACATACGCCACGATTTGTTTACCAAAATTTCCTATCTTTCTTCTTCGGAAATAGACTCCTTTACAATTCCTTCGTTAGAGGCTCGTCTTACAAGCGACACCTATCACCTCCATCACATGATTGGTATGATGCAGAGAATGGGTATCCGCGCACCTATCTTACTTATCGGCGGACTTATCATCGCCTTTACATTAGAGCCTGCGTTGGCTTTAATCCTTTTATGCCTTCTCCCCTTTATGGGCGTTGCGGTATTCTCAATTTCAAGACGAGGGGTTCCTTTATACACCGCCCTTCAGGAATCCGTTGACAATATGATAAGAGCCGTAAGAGAGCACTCAAGCGGCATAAGAGTTATAAAGGCTTTATCCAAAGTTGACTATGAAAAGGAACGCTTTGATAAAGCTAATCGCGCTGTTGTTAAAAACGAGAAAAAAGCAGGTATTACAATGGCTCTTACAAATCCCGTAATGACAGTTTTCCTCAATACGGGACTGACCCTGGCAATTTTAGTAGGTGCATTCCGAGTTAATGCAGGGCTTTCCGAAACAGGTAAAATAATTGCCTTTTTGTCCTATTTTACCATTATCTTAAACGCCATGCTCTCAATTACCCGAATTTTTGTTATGTTTTCAAAAGGCAGTGCTTCCGCAAAAAGAATCGGGGATGTATTGTCCTCTCCCGGAAGCCTTCCCCTGATAAACGACCCCGAAATTGAAACCGATGCTCACATTATTTTTGACGATGTAAGCTTTTCCTATAACAAGAAAAAAGACAATCTTAAAAACATAAGCTTCTCCCTTAAAAAAGGCGAAACTCTCGGTATTATCGGTGCAACGGGAAGCGGAAAGAGCACAATTATAAACCTTCTTATGCGTCTTTACGATGCTGATACGGGAAGGATTTACATAAACGGCAAGTCCGTAAGAAGTATATCCCCCGAAAAGCTTCACAGAATGTTTGGAACTGTTTTCCAGGGTGATGTTCTCTTTGCCGATACCATTAAAAACAATATTGATTTCGGAAGACATCTTTCCGATGAAACAATTGAAAACGCCGCAAAGCGTGCAATGGCATTTGATTTCATCAATGCAATCCCCGAAAAGTTTGACTATATGCTTACGGGAAAAGGTGCAAATCTTTCGGGCGGTCAAAAGCAGAGAGTGCTTCTTGCCCGTGCCTTTGCAGGAAATAATGATATTTTAATTTTAGACGATTCTTCAAGTGCTCTCGACTATAAAACAGATGCGGCTTTAAGAAAAGAAATAAAAGAGCATTACAGCGGCACCACTTCAATTATAGTAGCACAGAGAATAAGCTCCATCAAGCATGCGGATTTAATTTTAATGCTTGACGAGGGCGAAGTTATCGGAAGCGGCACCCACGAAGAATTACTGAAAAGCTGTCCCCTCTATAAAGAAATTGCGGAAACTCAGATGGGAGGTGGGCATTTTGAGTAAGGAACGAAACGAAAAAAATCAGGTTCAGGACAAAAAGAAAACCCTGCTCCGTTTGGGAAAGTACCTTATGCAGCATAAATTCATGCTCTTTCTTGCAATACTTTTAACGATATCGGGCAATGTATTTTCTTTAATTGTACCTAAGCTTTCGGGTAACGCCATTGACGCCATCGGCCTTTCAAAGGGCGAAGCTGATTTTCAAAAGGTGTTTTTCTACTGTACACTTATGATTATAATGTACATTTTATCCGCACTTTTTTCCTATACCCTTTCCGTCCTTATGGTAAATTTAAGTCAGAAAATAATCTACCGCATGAGAAAGGACTTGTCGGATAAGTTGCTCTCCTTGCCTGTAAGCTTTTTTGACCGCCATCAGACGGGAGATATCGTAAGCAGAATGTCTTATGACATCGACACCATAAACTCCTCTCTCTCCCACGATTTCGTGCAGATAGCTACAAGTGCCATAACCATTTTCGGTTCTCTTTTCATGATGATAAGAATTTCGCCCCTTTTGGTTTTGGTATTTGCCGTAACAATTCCCATTTCACTTCTTATGACAAGATACAAGGCGAAGAAGGTTCGCCCCTTATTTAAGAAAAGAAGCGCAAAATTGGGTGAGCTTAACGGCTATGCGGAGGAGATTATAACAGGTCAGAAATCAATTAAGGCTTATAACTCCGAGGAAGTTTACATAGACAGATTTGACGATAAAAATCACGATTCCGTAACCGCACACTATGAAGCGGAGTATCACGGAAGCACCATGGGTCCCTCCGTAAACTTTGTAAACAACTTGTCCCTTGCCCTTATAAGTATGTTCGGAGCGATTTTATTCCTCAACGGAAAGCTTACCCCCGGAAATCTTTCCACCTTCGTTTTATATTCAAGAAAGTTTTCAGGCCCCATAAATGAAATTGCCAATATTATAAGCGAGCTTCAGTCTTCCCTGTCTGCGGCAGAGCGAGTTTTCCGCCTTATTGACGAAGAACCCGAAGCCGAGGACCTTCCCGATGCTACGGAAATTTCAGATGTGGCAGGAAATGTGGAAATGAAAAACATCGACTTTTCCTATGACGGTGTTAAAACCATTCTTAAAAATCTTGACCTTAAGGCAGAAAAAGGCTCTTTAATTGCCATTGTCGGCCCAACGGGTGCAGGAAAAACCACCATTATAAACCTGCTTATGCGTTTTTATGACCCCATAAAAGGCGAAATCACATTAGACGATAAGCCCTATCTTTCAATCACCCGTGATTCTCTCCGTTCGTCCTATGCCATGGTGCTTCAGGATACCTGGTTATTTGGCGGAACGATTTATGAAAACATTGCCTACGGAAATAAAAACGCCACCCGTGATGATGTTATCCGCTGTGCAAAGGCGGCAAAAATCCATAACTATATTATGGCTCTTCCCGACGGCTATGACACCTATCTTTCCGAAGACGGAATAAACATATCTCAGGGACAAAAGCAGCTCTTAACCATTGCAAGAGCAATGCTTTTAGACTCCAAAATGCTGATTTTAGACGAAGCTACAAGCAATGTTGACACCCGAACGGAAAAAGAAATCCAGTCTGCCATGACATCACTTATGAAGGGAAAAACCTGCTTTGTAATTGCTCACCGCCTTTCCACGGTAGAACACGCCGACACCATTTTGGTTATTGCAGACGGTGAAATAAAAGAGCAGGGATGCCATAAAGACCTGATTGAAAAGGGCGGAATTTACGCCTCTATGTATAACTCACAATATGAATAAAAAGAAAGGATATACAACTATGAAAAAACTATTTGCTTTAATTTTAACCACGCTTTTGGTATTATCCTTAATATCCACCTTTGCCGCAGAAGACAGAGTGGAAATTTCCTTCACCGTAGGTGATTCAACACTTCTTATCAATGGCAAAGAGGTAACCGTTGAAACGCCTTATATCGCAGGCGAAGGAACAACCTTAGTTCCTTTAAGAGTTATAACCGAAGCCTTCGGAGCAACTGTTTCATGGGACGGTGAAACAAAAACCATAACCCTTAACTTTCCCCGCAAAACCATCATTTTAATCATAGATAATAAAACAGCAACCGTAAACGGTCAGGCAACAGAGCTTCCCGTTGCCCCCACTCTTTCAGCATCAGGTGTAACCATGGTCCCCCTGCGTTTTATCTCCGAAACCTTCGGTGCAGAGGTTGGTTATAAAGACGGTAATATAACCGTTACCTATCCCCCTCTTGACCCCAACGAACCGATTACTATAGAAAACGATTACTGGCTGATGAAAGCCCCTGCAAAATGGAATCCTGAAGGCGACGGGCTAACAGCTCATTTTATAAATAAGGAGCTTGATGTGGAAATTAAAGTTTCTACAATGGATGATAAGTTTTCTCTTACATCGGAACGTAAAAAATATGTAAAAGACATCTATGATAAAGAGCTGGCATCCGGCGCAACAGTTGTAAAAGCCATGACAGACACCAAACTTAACGGATATAACGGATATATCTACACCTTAAAGTACGAAAACGGTTACATCTCTACCCTTTACTATATCTGTGAATTAGGATGTATTGTCACCATGGAATATACTTACAACGAAAGTAAATATACTCCCGAATCCGAAAAGGAAAGCAGAACTGTTATCCATTCTTATAAAATGAAAATAAGAGAATCATAATCAAATTACAAGAACAAGCACCGCCTTCGGCTGTGCTTGTTCTTGTTTCGGTTTTGGTTGACTATTTACAGCACATGTGCTAAAATATACATAAAAATTCCAACAAGGAGCCTGTTATGAAAAAATTTTCATCCGCATTTATTGCGCTGTTTATGACAATATGTATATTGCCTTCACTTGCAAATGAAAACGTCTCCGTTATTGTGGATGGAGCAAAAGTCAACACTTCAGCCCTTTTAATCGACGGAGTAACCTATGTTCCCTTAAGAGCGGTATCAGAAGCCATGGGTGCAGAGGTTTCATGGGACGGCGAAACAATGAGTGCCATCGTTAATTCTTACGACAGCGAAAAAGCCTTAACCGATACCATAGCCGAGGCAAGCAAAAGCGTCGTGGCTATTACCGGCAATGTGAAAAACTATCCCGGTTATATGGCTCACGGTACGGGAGTTGTTATAAAATCCGGCGGCGTAATTCTTACCAACGCCCATGTAGTTGAAGATCTTGAAAATATAACTGTTATTTTGAGAGACGGAAGCAATTATCCCGGAATAGTGCAGTATATCGATACAGTTTCAGACCTTGCAGTGGTTAAAATAAACAAGCTTGGCTTAAAGCCTATAACCTTCGGAGATGTCAACAGCATAGTCCCCGGTCAAACTGCCATTGCCATCGGAACTCCCCTTTATCTTTCCATGCGTAACACCATAACCAAAGGAATAGTCAGCGGAGTAAATGTATCAGCCGCAGATTCATTCTATCCCTTAATACAGACAGATGCCGCTATAAACGGCGGTAACTCAGGCGGACCTTTAATAGATTCGAAAGGAAAGCTTATCGGCATCAATTCGCTGAAGTTTGTAAGTGTTGACGTGGAAGGCGTAGCCTTTTCAATCCCTCTTGATACGATAAACTTCGTACTTTCACAGTTTGAAATAAACGGCAAGGTCCTTCGCCCCCATATAGCACTTACTTTATCAAATTCCTGGGAAGCAGGAATCGGACTTCCCACAGAAAAAGGTGTTACGGTAGTTACATCGGAAATAGGTTCTATCATAAAAGGTGACGAAATAATTTCCGTAAACGGAATTCCTACGCATAATATTTCAGATTACAATACCGCACTGAGGGACAGTGCGAAAAACGGCAGAGTTTTAATTACCATTAAGAGAAACGGGCAAATCATTGATGTTCCCGTTGACTATATCTTAAAATAAAAAGGAGTAAAATCATGAAAAAAATACTTGCAATTTTACTTACAGCTTTGCTCATAACAGCTTTTATCCCTGCCTTTGCAGAAGAGCCTTCCCTCCCCGATAAGACAGAGATTTCATTTAAGGTGGGAGACTCCACTCTTCTTATAAACGGAAAGGAGCTTTCTGTCGAAACTCCTTATGTAACAGGAGAAGGCACAACTCTTGTACCTTTAAGGGTTATAACAGAAGCCTTCGGTGCAGAGGTTTTGTGGGAAGGCGAAACCAAAACAATTACTCTTAACTATACAGATGTAACTATAATTTTACAGATAGACAATAAAGAGGCAAAGGTTAACGACCACACAGAAACCCTGCCTGTTGCCCCCACTCTTTCAGCCTCAGGCGTAACCATGGTGCCCCTGCGTTTTATCTCCGAAACCTTCGGTGCAGAGGTTAAATATGATAACGGGCTGATTACCGTTACAAAAAATACTCTCCAGTTCGGGAATACCATTTCATCCCTGACCGAGAAAGAAAAAATAGGAGATTCATATCACGGTTGGACTATGAATGCTCCCAAAAGCCTTATTATTTCTGAAAAAAGCATCGACGGAAGCGAGGTTTCTTTTTCCGGAGAAAATGCAGGAATGTACCTTGAAATTTCCGATATTACAGAAGAATATTCTTTAGAAGTGGATTATATAAATACAAAGAGCTATATCTCACAAAATGCCGCTTTGGTTCGTGCAGAATTAAAGAAGGGCGAAAACGGAATTGACTACTATGTGTTGCAGAGTAAAAGCGACACTCTGTTTATGGATGTAAGAAGTTATGTAAAAGAAAATAAAAATTACGCCCTTATTTTCTCTGTTGAAGGCAACGATACCGCAACCTTAGACTCCATGATTTCCATTGCCGACAGTTTCAGAATCGAGTCCGTAACAGAGGATGTATATGATATTTCCGATGTAAAGGACGGCATGGTTCTCTATAAAAACGAAACACTTAAAATAAACTTTTTGCGTCCTATTGACTTTCTCATACACGAATTTGCTTTCAATGATATTTTGATTTATTCCAACGCAAAAGATGATGAGCCCGGTTCAAGCATCAATATATGCGTATATTCAAAAACAGATAATGTGGATGCAAAGGCTCTTGCCGAAAAGGACAGAAATTCCAACTCACTTTACAGAAACAAGGAATTCTCCACCTTTTCCGAAATAACGGAATTCACATTGAATGATATACAGTTTTATAAATACACCTCCGAAGTAAAAGGCACAAAAAAATCAAACCACTCATATGTTGACGTTTTCTTCGAAAAAGGAAATTATATTTACAACATTTACTTCTACATGGATGAAAATGCATCTTTGGAGGTTGATAAAATATTAAATTCCCTGGAGGTTTCCGAGCTCGATTTCAAAACCATAGGAAATCTTGTGCGAGACGATAACGATCCTGAAATAGTGCTTCCCGTAAAAACATCCAATTGGTCTATAAGCATCCCCTCTACATGGACATCAGATCCCGGTTCAACGGCTTCTGCGGCAATTTTCTCTCATCAGAACAGCAATGCCAAAATTTATATAGAATGCCGGGATGGCTACAGGCAACTTTCTGTTGCTCAGCTTGAGGCAACAATAAAAACAGAAATACGAAATTCAAGCAAAGATAAAAAACACACATCATTAAAATCATTATCTTCAGAAAAAATTGACGATGTTAAATATTACAGTTATTCCTTTAAATATACCGATGAAGAAGAAACAATTTACAACACTTTATACTATGCTCTTAAAGATGATGTTCTTCTTTGCCTCTTATTCACAGTTGATGATATTTACTATACTGAGCAGATTCAGAATGAATTTGATTCCATAGTAAAAACCTTACGCCTCGAATATAAAAAGGAAAACTAAAAAAATGCTTCAGGCAAAGCCTGAAGCATTTTTCAATCAATAAAAGAGCCGAAGATTTCTCTTCGGCTTTTAATATTATTCTTCGTCCGGCTCGTCCCAGTTGTGGAATACGTCCTGAACGTCGTCATCATCTTCCAGCATCTCAACAAGCTTTGTCATATTCTTAATCTGATCAGCGTCTGTAAGTTCAACAGATGCAACGGGTACATAAGTATCTTCTGTATCTGTTACTGTTATACCACCGTTTGTAAGAGTTTCGGATACATTCCAGACATCGGCAGGCTCTGTAATAATTTCAAAGCAATCATCGTTGTCTGCTATATCGAGAGCGCCTGCATCAAGTGCAGCCATTGTAAGTTCATCCTCATCAGCTACATTTTCTTTGTCAACAAGGATGATACCCTTTCTTTCAAACATGATGGAAGCACAGCCGTTTGTTCCTAAATTTCCGCCGTACTTATCGAAGTAGTGACGCATATTGGCAGCTGTTCTGTTACGGTTGTCGGTAAGTGCCTTTACCATTACGGCAATACCGTTGGGACCGTAACCTTCGTATGTGATTTCTTCATAGTTATCAGCTTCGCCCTCACCTGCTGCCTTCTTGATACAACGCTGAATGTTGTCATTGGGCATATTGTTGGACTTTGCCTTTGCTATAATATCCTTAAGTCTTGCATTTGCATTGGGGTCGGGACCGCCCATCTTAACGATTACGGCAATTTCACGGCCGAGCTTTGTGAAAATTTTCGCTCTTTCGCCGTCAGTCTTTTCTTTTTTTCTTTTAATGTTGTTCCATTTGGAATGGCCTGACATGTTCTTCACTCCTTTTATATACTAACTTATTAATAATACACTATTTTATTAAAAAAATCAAGTATCTTACACAAATTTTTTCGTTGACATTATACTTTATTTAATGTATGATTAATATAATAGAATAAAGGCGGTGTCTTAATTGACAGAATTTTTCATAGAACAGTTCCAAAACCTTTCAGAAAGCTTGAAATATTTAATGACTTTTCTGGTTTCCATGCTTCCCATTGTAGAGCTTCGAGGTGCAGTCCCCATCGGCACTGCATTGGGGCTTAATCTTTGGTGGGTCTTAATAATTTCAATAATCGGAAACCTCATTCCCGTACCCTTCATCATACTTTTTGCAAGACCTATTATAAGATGGCTTAAGAAAACACGTATGTTTGCTCCCCTTGCAAACAAGCTTGAAGCAAAGGTTGAAAAAAACAGAGAAAAAATTACAAAATACGAAAAACTGGGCTTATTTATATTTGTTGCAATTCCCCTTCCCGGCACAGGTGCATGGACAGGGGCACTCGTTGCGTCTTTTCTCGAAATGCGTATCAAGGACAGTCTTCCCGCCATCACGGCAGGCGTTGCTGCCGCAGGTATCATTATGACCTTAGGCTCACAAGCTGTTAAATTTTTAATCTCAATTTTTTAGAGTCCAAAATCCTCTTTTTGCATATTCTGTTAAAAAGGAGGATTTTATGATTTCAGCAATAATCACCATTGTTTCCGTTTTCATATTATATACTTTATTCCTGCTTTTCAGAGCTGTATCGGAAAAGCCATGTTGCAGTATTATAATAACTGCCTCATCCCCCGGGGAAATTGCAGAGCTTTTGGCTTCGGCAAAGGATTCAAAATCCGGCTCGGTTTACATAGTTACAAGCATTTATGACGAAAAATATTTTAACTATCTGAAAAAGCACTATTTCATCAAGGAGGTACTTACGATTGTCGACAGAGATAATTGAAGGAACAGTCGAACACATAACCTATCAGAACGAGTCAAACGGGTATACCGTCTGCGACATATCAAGCGACAACGCTTTGATTTGTGCCGTAGGCTGTATGCCTTCTTTGGCGTGTGGCGAAGAGGTTCGTCTTACGGGTTCGTGGGTTAATAACCCCTCCTATGGCGAACAGTTTTCAGTTACCATGTTTGAAAGACTTATGCCTAAGGAAGCAGGGGCTATTTTACTCTACCTCTCTTCGGGAATTATTAAAGGTGTGGGCGAAGCCACTGCCAGAAAGATAGTTTCAGAATTTGGAAGTGACACTCTTAAAATTATCGAATCTGCCCCGGAAAAGCTTTCAAAAATAAAGGGCATAACAACTGATAAAGCACTTTCCATCCATCAGGCATATATCGAAAAAAGAACAGTCCAGAACACCATTATGTTTTTGCAAAATTACGGTGTCAGCGTGGAATTTGCCATGAGGGCACACACTTCATTGGGAAGTGACGCCGTTAATGAAATAAAGCAGAATCCTTATGTTTTATGTGATAAAGTGCACGGAATAGGCTTTGAATCTGCAGACAGAATCGCTATGGCAATGAACGGAGACACCTCATCTCCCGGCAGAATAAAAAGCGGAATCCGCCATGTCCTTTCCACCGTTGCCATGACTATGGGACATACCTATCTCCCCGAGTCACTCCTTACGGAATATGCATCGGGGCTTTTGGGTGTTGACGAAGAGCTGGTCATAAATCAATATACCGCCCTTCTCCTTGAAAAAGAGCTTTATTCCTTCGAATCCTATGATGAGGGAAAATGCTTTCAGCTTGCGGCATATTATGTTGCGGAGCGTAACATTTCAAAAAAGCTCCGTGCTCTTTCAAAGGAACCCACAGAAAATGAACTTGCTTCTCTTGATAAGCATATTAAAAAATCCGAAGAAAAAAGCGGAATCATACTGTCAGACGAACAGAAATATGCAGTTAAAAAGGCTATCTACGGCGGAGTAACCGTTATAACAGGCGGTCCCGGTACCGGTAAAACCACCATAATCAGAACAATCATTCATTGCCTTGAAGAAAAGGGGCTTACCTATAGCCTTGCCGCACCTACGGGAAGAGCGGCAAAGAGGATGTCCGACGCCTGCCTTGCAGAGGCAAAAACCCTCCACCGATTGCTTGAAATAGAATATACCAAAGGTGATGTTCCCTACTTTTCCCATGATGAAAAAAATCCTCTTGATACGGACTTTTTAATTGTGGATGAGGTCAGTATGGTGGATACCCTTTTAATGCACAGTTTAATCAAGGCTCTTGCCCCGGGTACGGGACTTATTCTGCTGGGAGATGCAGACCAGCTCCCTTCAGTCGGTGCAGGAAGCGTGCTTAAGGATATAATTGAAAGCGACAGCGTTGAAACACTTCATCTTACATATATCTACCGTCAGGCTGCAGAAAGCATGATTGTTACCAACGCCCACAGAATAAATAACGGCGAAATGCCCACCTATAACAAATCTGACAACGACTTTTTCCTGGTTGTGAGGCAAAATGCTCAGAGCATAACCGACACCATATCGGAGCTTTGCAAAAACAGACTTCCGAGAAAATATAACTTTAATCCCTTGACTGATATTCAGGTTATAACCCCTGTTAAAAAGTCCTTAATCGGAACCTTTGCATTAAATGAATCATTGCAGGAAGCCTTAAATCCTCCTTCGGGCAAGAAAAACGAACTTCGTATGTCGGAAACCGTTTTCCGTGAGGGGGACAAGGTTATGCAAACGGAAAACGACTATAACGCCGAATGGACAAGGGGAAGCGAAAGCGGAACGGGAATTTTTAACGGTGACATGGGCATAATCGAAATCATTGATAAATATCATAAGGCGGTTAAAATCCGATTTGACGACGGAAGAGAGGCGTACTATACTTATGATGCTTTAAGTAAAATTACCCTTGCCTATGCCGTAACGGTGCATAAAAGTCAGGGTAGTGAATTTGAATGTGTCATAATGCCCGTTTATAAATGCGCTCCGCAGCTTATGACAAGGAATTTATTTTACACCGCAGTAACAAGAGCGAAAACATTGGTTGTTTTAGTCGGCATGATGGAAGCCTGCGAAGAAATGGTAAGAAACAACTCTGAAAGAAAGCGCTATTCCGCCCTTTTAGATA
The DNA here is from genome assembly GCA_045644565.1 of Clostridia bacterium. GTDB lineage: Bacteria > Bacillota > Clostridia > CAKSNL01 > HGM11501 > HGM11501. The sequence continues at coordinate 35,237 of JAZRHF010000099.1, forward strand.
AGTTAACAGAATAAAAAGCTTGAAGCATATGTTGTGCCCCAATTTGTACGGACAGCACAAAAAAAAGACCTTTATGGTAAAATAAATTAAATTTTTCAAGTAATATACTGACTTCGTTTTTCAAGCGGAGTCAGTTTTGTTTTTAGTTGTATGCGTTGATGATTGTAGAAATGGATGTATTCACCTATGAGGTGACGAGC
>JAZRHF010000100.1:0-6342 GCA_045644565.1 Clostridia bacterium
CAAAAAAGATGCAGGAAAAGAAAAAGAAAATTTGCCTTCCCAAACGAGCCTGCAAAGGAAATTCATTGAATATATCGGTCCCGGAAAGACTTACGGCTACGGTAAAGGAATATTTTTGTTTGACGGCGAAAATATAATTAAATAATTGCACAAATACCCTTTTTTGAAAAACAAAAAAGCTTAGAGATATTTTTGTATATAATAAGAAAGAAATTTTTCTTGCAATAAATAAAGTTTTCTGTTATAATACACTCGGTATGCTGTTTTTAAGGCTACCGAGTGTATTTTTGTAAAATAATGTTTTATATAAAGGGGATTTTTCTAATGAAAGCATCAAAATTATTAATGCCTACTTTAAGAGAGGCACCGGCAGAAGCCGAAATCGCAAGCCACGTTTTAATGATGCGTGCAGGTTTAATCAGTAAGCTTGCCGCAGGTGTATATTCTTATCTTCCTTTAGGACTTCGTGTTCTTCAGAACACCGAACGTATCATAAGAGAAGAAATGAATAAGGCAGGCGCGCAGGAGCTTTTGATGAGCGCTCTTCTTCCTGCTGAGTGCTATCAGAAATCCGGAAGATGGGATCGTTTCGGTGACGATATGTTCCGTCTTAAGGACCGTAACAGCCGTGATTTCTGCTTAGGCCCCACTCACGAAGAAATTTTTACACAGACAGTTATTGACTCTGTTCATTCATACAGAGATTATCCCTTCACTCTCTATCAGATTCAGACCAAATACCGTGACGAGCGTCGTCCCAGATTTGGTGTTATGAGAACAAGAGAGTTCTTGATGAAGGATGCATACAGCTTTGACATTTCCAAGGAAGGTCTTGATGAGTCCTACAAGGCAATGTATGACGCTTACAGAAACACCTTTGACCGTATGGGCTTAAACTATATGATAGTTGATGCAGATACCGGTGCAATGGGCGGATCCGGAAGCCAGGAATTTATGGTTATTTCCGATGTAGGTGAAGACACAATCGCATACTGCGAAGACTGCCGTTATTCCGCTAACATTGAAAAGGCTGTCTGCATAACAGGCGAAGCTGATACAGCAGAAATGCTTCCCATGAACAAGGTTGCAACACCCGATGCAAAGACAATTGAGGAAGTTGCCGCATTCTTCGGAAAAGATGCGAAGAACTTTGTAAAGACAATGATTTACAATGCAGAAGGAAAGCTTTATGCCGTATTGGTGAGAGGCGACAGAGAAATAAACGAAGTTAAGCTTGCAAATAAATTAGGCGTTGGCGAAGTTGCACTTGCAGATCCTTCCGACGTAGTTGAAGTTACAAATGCAAAGATTGGTTTTGCAGGCCCCGTTGGATTAAAGATTGACGTTGTTGCCGATAACGAAGTTATGGCTATGCGCAACTTCATCGTTGGTGCAAATGAAACCGACTGCCATATCGAAAACGTAAATCCCGAAAGAGATTTCACTCCCTCAATCGTTGCCGACATAAGAAATATCGAAGACGGTGACATCTGCCCCGTTTGCGGAAAAACCATTAAAACCGCACAGGGTATTGAAGTTGGTCACATCTTCAAGCTCGGCACAAAGTATTCCGAGGCACTGGGACTTAACTATGTTGACGAAAACGGCGAAGCAAATCCCGTTATTATGGGTTGCTACGGTATCGGTATCAACAGATGCGTTGCCGCAATAATTGAGCAGAACAACGACGAATCCGGTATCATCTGGCCTATGGACGTTGCTCCTTATAAGGCAGTTGTTGTACCCGTTAACGTTAAGGACGAAGTTCAGTTATCTCTTGCAGAAAAGATTACAAAGGAGTTAGAGGATGCAGGCGTTGAAGTTATAATCGACGACAGAGACGAGCGTCCCGGCGTTAAGTTTAAGGACTGGGATTTAATCGGTATTCCCGTAAGAATCACAGTTGGTAAAAAGGCAGCAGAAGGCATCGTTGAATTTAAGAAAAGAAGCGAAAAGGACTTTGCCGATATGACTACAGAAGATGCAGTAAAGGCTGCACTTGACCTCATAAAGAAATAAGATAAACGTATTTCAGAAAGGAGGGTTTTCATGCCCGGTTTAATTCAGGAAATAGGAATTGACCTCGGAACCACTTCCGTTTTGGTTTATGTTCCCGATAAGGGCGTTGTTCTCCGAGAGCCCTCTTTGGTTGCAATAGATGCAGGAAGCAAAAAAATCCGTGCCGTAGGCGATGCGGCGCAGACCCTGCTTTCCAAAACTCCCGGTGAGGTTATTGCCATCCGCCCATTGAAGGACGGGGTAATTTCCGATTATCATACAACGGAAAAGATGCTCAGAAACTTCCTCCTCCGAGTTTGCAAAAACAGAATTTTCAAGCCCCGTGTGGTAATTTGTGTTCCAAGCTCTGTAACGGAAGTTGAGAAAAGAGCCGTTGTTGAAGCGGCAGAAGCCGCAGGCGCAAGGCAGGCACTTGTAATAGAAGAGCCTCTGGCCGCCGCAATCGGTGCAGGAATTGATATTTCCCGCCCCTTAGGTTCACTGGTTGTTGATATCGGAGGCGGTACCACGGATACCGCAGTTGTTTCCCTTGGAGGAATTGTGGTTTCTCACTCTATCAAAACTGCCGGTAACAGTTTTGACGAGGCTATTGTAAGATACATAAGAGACAAATACGGAATCGCCATCGGCGAAAGAACTGCCGAAGACATAAAAATGAATATAGGTTGTGTTTTCCCCAGGGATGAAGAGATAAGCATGGATGTTTTGGGACGAAGCCTTGTTTCAGGACTACCTAAAACAATAAATGTTACAAGTTCGGAGCTTCTTGCTCCGCTTACGGAGTGCTTTACCGATATTATTGACTGTGTTCACGCAACACTTTCACAAACTCCTCCCGAGTTGGTTTCTGATATCGGCACTTCCGGCATTATCTTAACAGGAGGAGGAAGCCTTATATCCGGCTCCGATAAGTTACTTCAGCGAGAAACAGGTCTTACGGTTACTCTTGCAGAAGATGCGGTAGCTTGCGTTGCCAAGGGAACAGGGCTGGCTCTTTCCGTAACCAACATATAGTCATGAGCATATTGGGAAGAAAGCTTTTATTAATATTTACAGGCTTTGCATTGGGAGTATTTTTATATCAATACTCCCTTTTTCTTACTCTCATCCTTATTCCTTTATCTTTTTTGTCCCTGTTTTTATTGGGCAAAAAGGGCATTGCTTTAATCCTCAGTGCCTTTTTCTTTTTCATGGGCGGTACCTACACCCTCATAACAGAAAAAGTTAATCTGGCAAAAGCACATCCTTTCACCGAAAGTGAAAAATCCATAACAGGTACTGTTATTTCCATTCCCGAAACAGAAAGCTATGGTCAAAGTGCCGTCCTTCTGTCTGAAGGCGTTAAAATACGACTTATGACCAGCGAAGGGGTTCTTAAATATAAGGACACTGTATCCTTCATGGGAAAATGCAGCTTTCCGGAAGAGAAAAGCCGTCCCCTGGCATTTGACTATAACACCTACTTAAAATCCGAAGACATATACCTGACCGTTTTTGTAACGGACATAAACATATTGGGAAATTCCGCTTCTTTATTTAATCCGATTGATGCCGTAACCATATTAAGGTCAAAGGCAATAGAGCGTTCCTCAAAGCTGTGGAGCGATGAGCATCTTATGTTCGCAATAGCTATTCTTTTAGGAGACAGCTCTTACTCTTCCTCCGCCTTCAGGGACAAGCTTTCGGAAGGAAGTATTTCTCACATAATTGCCGTTTCGGGAACTCACGTTTCGCTTGTATCCCTTTTATTTCTGCTTATATTAAAAAGATTTTCACAGAGAAAGAAATATCTTTATTTTTTAACGCTCCCCGTTGTTATATTTTTCGTTTTGTTTACAGGAGCTTCACCTTCGGCAATCCGTGCGGCAACAATGTTTTCGTTATTTATTTTGGCAACGGCAACACTTTCCTTCTATGACGGATTTACGTCTTTGTCTTCTGCCTCTTTTATTCTGCTTTTGATAAATCCCTTTGTCGCATTTTCTCTTAGCTATATTTTATCATTTTCAGCAGTTTTCGGGATTTTACTTTTCACAAAACCCTTTGAGGAGGCTTTATCTTTTATCCCCGTAAAGTGGCTTAAAACTTCGCTTTCCGTCACTTTAGCTGCACAGATTTTCACCATATTGACACTTTCCTTAAGCTTTGGCAGAGTTCCGTTTCTGTCTCTTTTGGCAAACCTTTTGGTTGTGCCTCTTGTCCCCTTTATCATGGCATCGGGATATTTAGCACTTATCCTTTCATTTGTCCCTGATAAAATCAACATTTTCACTTATTTATTTGACATTCTTTCTTCGGCATGCATAAAAATTGCAGAGGCGGCTTCAAAGCTCCCCCTTGCTAATATTTACCCGGTATTTCAGTTCCTTCCCCTATTCATAGCCTGTATTTTATTTTTCATTGCTTTCTTTGTTTTTACATTCATTTTCAAAAAGAAAAAGACAGGCATCGTTCTTCTTTGCATAACGATTTTATCCTTTACATTAAATCATTTTTATCCCGCTTTAAACGGAGAAAAAGCGGTGTATTTTTTAGATTCCGGCCATGGTGACTGCACCGTTATACTAAACGGTTCTCACATAAGCATTATAGATTGTACCTCTTCTGATAAAGACTTTCTTGAATACACCTTAATGCCATTTATGCGACAAAAAGGCTTTTATGCTCTTGACGATGTTATCTTATCGGAATATAATAAACATGACGAAGCTTTTTCTTCTTTTATTAATACTGTAAAGGCAGAGAGAGTTTTACTTCCGGAAAGCTCTTCAGATGAGTTTTCCGCTCAATTTCCCCACATTAAGGTTATTCCCCTTTCATCAGGACAAAAGCTGGATCTTTCAGGCGTTATTTTAGAAACAGTTTACGAAAGCGGAGGAATTTCTTCATACAAAATCACAGTAAACGAAAAATCGGTGCTGATTCCGGGAAACATAACTGCAAAGGCTGAAAAGCAACTTTCAGACAGAGTGTCCGACTGCGACGTGCTTAAAGCCCCGAGGCACGGAAACAAGGATTCTTGCTCAGAAGACTTACTTAATTCCGTTACTCCCGAAGCAATTATCGTAAGTACCGGCAGAAATCTTTCCGAAGATTTCAAGAAAAGACTGTCAGGATATAAGGTATACTCCACAAAAATTAACGGAGATATAACCGTAAACTGCAATACCAAAGAAATAATTCCATATAAGAAGGTGAAATGATGAATTACAAAGAACTTAAAAAGCAAATGGCGGAGTCTCTCTCTTCCCTTTATATATTCTACGGCGAAGAAGTTTTTTTGGAAAGCTATATGACAGAGCGCCTCATAAAACAGGCGGTGGATTCTGATTTTGCTGAGTTCAATCACCTCATATTAACAGGGGAAACCCTGACAGTTGATGCGGTTTCCGACTTTTTCGAGGCTTATCCCGTTATGAGCGAGCGTAAGCTTCTTCAAATTAAGGATGCGGCGCTCTTTTCCGCCAAAGGAAGCGATAAAGAGCCTTATCTTAAGCTTTTATCGGAAATTCCCGACTATGTAACAGTGCTCATATCGGAGGATGCTCCCGATAAGCGCTCATCTCTTTACAAGGCACTTTCAAAAATCGGAATTGTTTGTGAATTCACCTATCTTGAAAGACCTGACTTAAAAAGCCATGTGACAAAAAAGCTGTCATCCGAAAAGAAAGATATTTCTCCCGCTGACCTTGACTATATGCTGGATCTTACAGGATCCGACTTAACCAATATCCGATTGGAGCTTGATAAGCTTATCGCATTTACGGGACAAAGAGAAAAAATCACAAGGGAAGATATCGACAAAAATATTCAGCCTCCCCTTCTTTCAAAGATTTATGATATCTCGGAGGCGGTTTTATCCAAAAACGGAGACTATGCCTTTAAGCTTATTACCGACCTTAAGAAAAATAACGAATCTGCTTTGAGAATTCTTTCTGTGCTGTCTTCATATTTTTCCGATCTTTACAGGGCTTATGTTCTTTCGAGGGAAAATATGAGCTATCCCGAAATGGTTGCCGCAATGAATCTTCCTCCCCAGAGAAAGTTTGTGGCAGACAAAATGTTCAAGCGGGTAAAAAGCATTAATCCTGACTTTTTAAGAAAGTGCATAAAAGATTGCACAAACGCAGAAAGTGACGTTAAGAACGGTGTACTTACAGAATGGAGAGCATTAGAAGTAACTGTATTAAATTTCTTAAATTCCTGAAACTTTTAAAAATATTAAAATAGTGCTTGACTTTTTCTTCTTTTTGTAGTATTATCTTAATGTTGTATGCGCCGTTAGCTCAGCTGGATAGAGCGTTTGGCTACGGACCAAAAGGT
>JAZRHF010000101.1:0-2986 GCA_045644565.1 Clostridia bacterium
TTTATGGGTAGCAAATAAAAGATGCATGGCTGGCAGGCCAATAAAAAACGCACTTGTGCGTAGCCAGTAATATTAGGGTTATACCCGAAAATGAAAAACCACCCGCTATGCGGGTGGATATTTATTATTTGATTTCGTCAAGGTTATAGGGCGTTGCCTGATATACGAAGTAGTTAAGCCAGTTGGAGAAAAGAAGATTGGCATTAGAGCGCCAGGTAACCAAAGGAGTTTTTTCGGGATTGTCATCCGGGAAATAGTTTTTCGGAACATCAATCTTATCGCCCTTGGCAACATCTCTGTCGTATTCCTTCTTTAATGTATCAAAGTCATATTCAAGATGACCTGTTACAAAAATCTGCTTTCCTTTATCTGTGGTTATAATGCAAACGCCGGCTTCTTCGGATGAAGCTAAAATCTTAAGCTCCTCAACCTTTTCCACATCCTCACGACTTATTGCAGTATGACGGGAGTGGGGGACCATAAATACATCGTCAAAGCCACGGAGCAACATGGAATTTCTATAGTCTGCCACATGGGGGAAGATTCCGAACATCTTTTTACTGAGGGAATATTTTTTAACTCCGTAATGATAGTAAAGACCTGCCTGAGCACCCCAGCATATGTGAAGTGTACTTGTTACATGGGTTTTGCTCCACTCCATGATTTCGCAAAGCTCATCCCAGTAGTTTACCTCTTCAAATTCCATAAGCTCAACGGGAGCACCGGTTATAACCATGCCGTCAAACTTCTGATTTTTAATTTCGTCGAATGTTTTGTAAAAGCTTAACATATGGGCACTGTCCACATGGGTTGCCTTGTGGGTTGCTGTCTGAAGAAGCTCCATTTCCACCTGAAGGGGGCTGTTACCGAGAAGTCTTGCAAACTGGGTTTCTGTCACAATTTTTGTGGGCATTAAATTTAAGAGCAATATCTTAAGGGGACGGATGTCCTGAGTTACGGCACGGGTTTCGTTAATTACGAAAATGTTTTCGCTATGTAAGGTTTCTGTTGCGGGAAGCCCGTTGGGAATTTTAATAGGCATTAAATCACCTCTTTATTATTTTTCGAGAGCCTGAGCAATGTCAGCAATAATGTCTTCGACATTTTCAATGCCGACAGACATTCTGATAAGGTCAGAGCTTATGCCTGCATCAACTAACTGCTGGTCTGTAAGCTGACGGTGAGTGGTTGAAGCGGGATGAAGAACAGAAGTTCTTGCATCTGCAACGTGAACAACGATTGCCGCAAGGCGGAGGCTGTCCATAAACTTAACGGCAGCTTCTCTTCCGCCCTTTATACCGAAGGAAATAACGCCGCAGCTTCCTTTGGGAAGATATTTTTCAGCTAACTTATAGTCGGGGCTTGATTCGAGCTTGGGATAGTTAACCCAGGAGATTTTGTCGTTTGATTCAAGGTATTTTGCAACGGCAAGAGCATTCTGGGAATGACGCTCCATACGAAGGTGGAGGGATTCTAAATTCATATTAAGTAAAAATGCGTTGATAGCAGAAGGAAGAGCACCAAAGTCGCGCATAAGCTGAACTCTTGCCTTGGTGATATACGCTGCTTTGCCGAAATCTGCCACATATCTTACACCGCGATAGGATTCATCAGGTTCGCATAATTCGGGGAAGTTGCCGTTATCCCAGTTAAAGTTACCTGAGTCAACAATTACACCGCCCACAACAGAAGCGTGACCATCCATATATTTTGTTGTGGAGTGAATAACGATATCCGCACCAAATTCAAAAGGTCTGCACAAAATGGGAGTTGCAAAGGTGTTATCAACAACTAAGGGAACGTTGTGCTTGTGAGCAATCTTTGCAAATCTCTCAATATCGAGAACGGTTAATGCAGGATTTGCGATTGTTTCGCCGAATACAAGACGTGTGTTTTCGTCAAACTTTGCATCAATTTCTTCGTCTGTCATATCCTGACTTACAAATCTTACTTCGATGCCAAGTCTCTTTATGGTAACGGCAAAAAGGTTTATTGTTCCGCCGTAAATAGAGGAGAGGCAAACAAAGTTATGTCCGGCAGATGCAATATTAAGCACGGACATTAAGCTTGCCGCCTGACCGGATGTTGTGCAGAGTGCACCGACACCACCCTCCAGGTCTGCAATTTTTTCTTCCACCGCACTTACAGTGGGATTTGAAATTCTTGAATACATATGACCGTCTGCCTTAAGGTCGAAAAGCTTTCCTAAATGCTCCGAGGAATCATACTTATATGTAGTGCTCTGATAAATAGGGAGAACTCTGGGTTCACCGTTTTCGGGAGTATAGCCCGACTGTATGCACTTGGTTTCAATTTTATAATCTGCCATGATAAAACCTCCGTTTATGATATTAATATATAATTATATCATATGTAAGGAAAAATTGCAATAAAAAAATATAAGGTGTTACATATTGACAAACGTGAATATATAGTGTATTATATAAGGGAGGATGTGATTTTTTATGAAATCCAGATATGTTTTAATGGCAGAAATGTTTAAGGCTTTGGGGGATGAAAACCGCTTGAAGCTTGTTGAAGAACTTAAGGACGGGGAAAAGAATGCAGGAGAGCTTTTAGAAAAGCTTTCCGTTACTCAGCCCACTCTTTCACACCATATGAAAATACTTTGCGATTCCGGAATTGTTGATTCCAGGAAGGACGGAAAGTGGACTTATTACAGTATTTCCGAAGAGGGCGTAGGGGAACTTCTTGATATCATAGGCTCCTTTGCAAAGGGCAGGAAAATGCATACCTTCCGCATGGAGGATATTGTGATTCCTCAGCTGAAAGAAGAAAAGCCTGAAAAGAAAAAGAAGGCTTCAAAGAAGAAAGCTTTAGCGGAAGAAATTCTTGAAGAGGTTTTAATGCCTCCTGTTGAAAAAGAGCCTGAAGCGGTTCCTGAAGCGGTGGAAATTATCGCAGAAGCGGTTGAAGAAATGAAGGAAGAGCCCAAGGAAGAGGAAAAAGGTAACAGAACAATGCC
>JAZRHF010000102.1:0-2721 GCA_045644565.1 Clostridia bacterium
ACACAAAAACTTTTGTTCAAGACTATTGAGAGTTCCTTCTTTTCATCGGCAATAGCCTCTTTTGAACCACGCGACTATCGCGTGGTTTTCGTTTTGCAAAAATAGCGGCAGATGCATTTGCATCTGCCGTAATTATAAAATTCGCACCGAAAAAATCCTATTTGGATTTTTTATTTACATTTCCTGCGGATTCTAAGTCGTTACAAGCTTCAACAACACGACAAAAGTTGACGAAAAAGGTGCGTCCTTTTTTGTCCTCTGATACGATACTGCCCTTTTTGCTTGTACTTAAAAAGCCGCGGCTGTCATAGCTGTAGTAGGTGATGTTTCCGTTTCCGTCCTTTTCTCTTTTAAACATTTAAGGGGCAAGGGGGATTGCGCTTCCCCCCTTATGCCCCCTAACACCCCTGTATCCCCTTGAATCGCTTTAAATAGCTTCAAGGGTTGCTGTTCTGACATTAAAATGTGGAGCCCTTGTGTTCACAGTTTAGGGATGGGGCAATTATCGTGCGATTTTATCATTGTATATCTTAAACAAAAACTGCCCCGTCCCCAACTGTTTCTTATATCTTGATTTTATCTTTCCACACTAAAGCCATATTATATAAATCATCTTTTTTTGAGCTACTCCTTAATAAGCTAGATGCCTGAACGCCAACTAAATGTATCGGATCACACTCACACGAAAAAGGGGGATCAAAACGACAATCAACAAAACCGGCAAGCATAGGTCTGTTAACAAAAAAATATGATTTAGGTCTTACAGTAAACCTCCAATAAATTTTCGAAGAATTCCTTTTAAATATTTCAGACAGATATATTCCTATGTCTCGCACAAAATATTCTGTTGCTACCGATAATTGTCTGTCTCCAACAAAACCTTCCCCAAAAGCCGAATATTTTTTTCGTAATTCATTATATCTTTTCCGAGGGATTATTTCCGTTCTAGCTACATCTAAAAAAAATATCCATAAATCGATTAACGATTCATATGTGAAATCTAATTCAATTCCCTTACAAAAAGATTCGAGATATTTTATTCTGCTTGGAATATTGGCTAAAAACCAGTCAAAATGTTCTTCAGCGTCCTTTTCTGTCATCAAACTATAATCATATCCCTGTGGTGAAATACAAAAGTCATATGAAAAATCTTGCTCAAATCTGTCTATACTCAATGAAAAATCACCTTAAATCCTCCTTTAAAAAGTGCTTCAAGTAAGGGTTTAGACGGTCCCGCTACATCAGTTGCACTACTTTTATAAACGACAAAAGGGGACGTACCTTTTTTGGTATCTTTTTCGCACCCATTACCGTTACCTGTTTTTACTTTTATTCCATTTTATCATAAAAGTGCTTCGGGCTCAAGACTTTTTTATCAGGCTCACCACGAGATTCTTCACCCTCGGGATTTATGCCAAAATCCCCAATGGTTCAGAATGACACCCATCCGTTTTTCCACGCCAAAAGCAACGGCAGATGCATTTGCATCTGCCGTAATTTTCTTTATTGAAAATATTAACCAAAAATTGTCTTTCCTGCGGATTCTAAGTCGTTACAAGCTTCAACAACACGAGCTGCCATACCCTCTTCGCCCTTCTTAAGATAAGCTCTGGGGTCGTACATCTTCTTGTTACCAACTTCGTCTTCAATCTTAAGCATACCGTCGTAGTTCTTGAACATATGATCAACAACAGGCTTGGAGAAAGCATACTGTGTATCTGTGTCGATGTTCATCTTAATTACGCCATAGCCAAGTGTTTCCTTAATTTCTTCCTTGGAAGAACCGGATCCGCCGTGGAATACAAGGAAGAATCCCTTATCAGAACCGTATTTAGCCTTTAATGCATCCTGACCGTTCTTAAGGATAACGGGGTTAAGCTTAACATTACCGGGCTTATATACGCCGTGAACGTTACCGAATGTAGCCGCAACGGTGTATGTTCCCTTAATGTCCTTTAATGCATCATAAACCTTTAACATATCTTCTGGAGTTGTGTAAAGCTTATCGTTTGATACGCCTTCGTTGTTCTGTCCGTCTTCTTCGCCGCCTACAACGCCGGTTTCAACTTCCAAAACGATGTCGCTTGCTGCACAGCGAGCGAAAAGTTCCTTTGCAACTGCAATGTTTTCATCAAGAGAAATGTCGCTTCCGTCAAACATATGGCTGTTGAAAAGGTTGGGTCTGCCTTCAGCTCTTCTTTTTTCTGTTTCAGCAATAAGAGGAAGCATAAAGGATTCAAGCTTACCCTTTGTGCAGTGGTCTGTGTGAAGTGCAACATATACGTTGTACTTTTCAGCCATTAATCTAACGTGGTCTGCTAAACTGATTGCGCCAAGTACCTTGTCCTTTACGTTAAGACCGGATGCAAATTCAGCACCGCCAACTGAAACCTGAACGATACCGTCAGACTTTGCATCAGCAAGGCCCTTAAGTACTGCGTTTGCAGTTTCCATAGAGGAAACGTTTACAGCGGGATATGCATAGTGATTGTCATAAGCCGCCTTCATCATATTCAAATACTGTTCATAATTTACTACGGGCATGGTAAAACCTCCAAAATAAAATTTCGATTAATTATAACATACTTTCTAAAATATGTCAATTATTTAACCATATAATTATGTTATATCTTTTCCAAATCCGCATAAAATATAAATATCTTTCATAGAAGGAGTATCTATTATGTGGAAAAAGTATAAACCCTATATTTTATCAAGTGC
>JAZRHF010000103.1:0-34169 GCA_045644565.1 Clostridia bacterium
TAAGGTAGCATTGGACTTTGCAAAGAGCCGTACAGATACAGTTGTAGTCTGTGCTCCCGACCACGATACGGGCGGAATGCTTATACCTGAAGATCCCGAAACTCTTGAAGCTGCAGTTTTAGATGTAATGGAGGGCGGAAATCCCGAAACCATTGGCTGGACTTCCTACAGCCACACAGATCAGAATGTTGGTGTATGGGTTTATGCTCCTGAAGGTGTATCTTTAATTGAAGGCTTAAACACCGAACTTGGCGACACCGAAAGCACCCGTGAGGATTATGTAATTGATAATACGGATATTGCACCCTGGTGTGCCGAATTTATGGGCGTTGACCTTGACGCTTTGTCGGAAGAGCTTTTCTTAGATGTTTCCACTATAGGTCAGTATAATATGCTTGAAAGAAAGTTCACCTTCAACAATGGTGACGGCAGCAAATATGTATACAGCAATCAGGACGAATACTATGTAGACGGCGAGAAAATTCCCACAAACGGCAGGACTGCAATGTATGTCAACAACAAATTCTATGTTCCTGCTGAAATGGTAGATGAGGAAGACTGGGATTATGTTACCGAATGGGAGCCCGGTGACGGCATAACAGGTACAGGTTCTGCTTCCGATCCTTTTATACTTGACGATGCTTTTGACTTTATGGAATTTACCGCAGAAATGATGAATGGAAACAAATACAGCGGCAAATACATACGTCAGACAAAGGATATTGATTTAACACCCTTTTCCGAATATCAGGGTATTGGCAAAAGCTTTAATTTTGCAGGTACCTACGACGGCTACGGAAAGAAAATAAAGGTTTCCATAATATCAGATGCACACGTTTCTGTTTTCCCTGTAGTAACAGGTTCACTTATGAATGTGGGTACAGAAGGTACAATTACATCTACCGGAAGCGAGGCTTATGCGGCAGGTGTGGCATGTTATGTGGGCCCCGGCGGAAAAATTGTAAACTGCTACTCTAACGCAACCGTTAAAGCTCCATTTACCGGCGGTATTACAACTTATAACGAAGGCTTAGTCGGAAACTGTTCTTTCTGCGGAACTTTAGACAGCGGTAGAAAAAGTACTGCTCCTATCGGTATATCAAAAGGTAATGCCTTCGAATTCTGGGAGTGCTATTATTTACCCTGTAAATACAATTATGATTCGACTATAGCTGTCGAGGTAGGTGAAACTTTTGCAAAAACCCAGTTGGCGGAAACATTAAATGCTAACCGTAAGGACGCCGCAACTAAACTTGGTTTCTCCAGTTCAAGCCTTATATCTTACTGGAATAACGATTACGGCTATCCGCAGCACGGTGCTCCGAATCCTGTTGTTGAAAGCATTATCATAACACCCGATAATCCCACCGTAAATAAAGGTGAAGGTCTCCAGCTTTCAGCCGAAGTAACAGGTATGTACAATCCGTCCCAGAAAGTTACCTGGTCAATTGAGGGTGATGTTTCAGAGGACACAACAATTACTACCGACGGCTACCTTTATGTTTCCTCCGAAGAAAAAGCAACTTCCTTTATAGTTATGGCAAAGTCCGAGCAGGACGGCGGTAAGGTTGACGTTATCACCGTAACAGTAGCTTCTGAGGAAGGCGAAGAACCCGACGGAAGCATCGAAAATCCTTACCTTATAGAAACAGCAGCGGACTTTAAGCAATTTACCGATGCCCTTATTGCGGGAAGAACATTCAGCGGCAAATATTTCCGCCAGACAGCAGACATTGATATGTCAGGAGTTTCCGGCTATTCGGGCGTAAACTCCACTCCTGAATTTGCAGGAACATATAATGGTAACGGAAAGAAAATAAAGGTTAATATAACATCTAGTGACGATGTTTCTATCTTCCCCAATCTTTCCGGTGTCATTATGAATCTCGGTACAGAAGGTACCATCATATCCAATAAAGGTGGCGGTTATATAGCCGGAATTGCATATCAGGTAGGCTCTAGCGGAAAAATAATTAATTGCCACTCCGGAACAAGACTTCAGGCCTCTTATGCCGGTGGCATTACAACCAATAACAGAGGACTTATAGGAAACTGTTCTTTCTTTGGTGCTTTCGGCAGTTGCAGATCAAGTGCTCCAATCGGAATATCTACAAGCAGCAGCGCTTGCGAATTTTTGACGTGCTATTACATAGAAGGCACAGGTGATTATGCATTAGATGTAGCTACAGCAGTAAGTGAAACCACGGCAAAAACAACCCTTGCTGAAACATTAAACGCTAATCGCAACAGTGTTGCAGCAAAACTTGGTTGCGATGCAGATCTTATATCCACCTGGACCAATGAATACGGCTACCCCCAGCACGGTACTCCGGTTGTCGAAGATAATTACTATGCAGCTCTTTCGATTGAGAAGGATGCCGCTAAAAAATCCAACAATACAGCCATTATGCGTTTTGTAGCATTTATAGATGAGTTGTCGGAAGAATCAACAATAAAATCCTGCGGTATTTACATACTTCCTACAAGTGCTTTCTCGTCAGAAGCAGGAAGCTATCAGAATGCACAGATTGTATTTGCCGAGTTTGACAAAATCCCCGAAGTAGGAGATTCTTTCTCTGCAGACCTTGATAATATACCCGAAAGTGCATTTGACACTCAGATAACTGCAATAGGATTTGTAGAACTTCCGGGCGAGGTATATATTTATGAATCGCTTACCGGTGCAGATATTACCGTAAATAACATTGTCGGAAGCAAGGCTGACTAAAGGAGGGGTTATTATGAAAAAGAAATATGAAACTCCTGCTTTGGAAATAATAGCTGTTAAAGAAGAAGATATAATTTGTGTAAGTATACCAGATCTTATTTCAGTAGGTTCGCTTGGTCACAGAACACTTTATTTCAACGAAATGGGTATCGAAGTTGATTTTCAGTAACCAAAACTTTTCAGTATCAGGAATAAATCAGGCTCCGGATTAATTTCCGGTGTCCTGTGATACAAAGGGGACGGTACAGTTGTCTTGGCTTAAGACAACTGTACCGTCCCTGTCTTTTTATTCAATGTTGATGCGAATGTCAGATAACAACGGCAATACCGAAATTCATTTGTTCTTTTGCAAGCCAAACGCTCCCTACAAAAAACTACGTATTAAAAAAGACATACAAAGATGCACGTTTTCGTATAATAGAGGTATCAAGAATCAAAAGGTATAAAAAGGCAAAAAATAAGAAGCAGATTTTTCTGCCTCTTATCGTAAAGTTGTGAGTTTATATTAACCGAAGTATCTCTTAAGAAGACCCTCTAAACCACGACCGTGTCGCGCCTCGTCGCGAGCCATTTCGTGAACGGTATCGTGGATAGCGTCAAGGCCGTTCTTCTTAGCGCAGAGTGCAAGATCGAACTTACCCTGTGTTGCGCCGTATTCGCAGTCAACTCTCCACTTTAAGTTGTCCTTAGTTGTAGCCTTCATGTTGGGTTCTAAATCTTCGCCAAGGAGTTCAGCAAACTTTGCAGCGTGTTCTGCTTCTTCGTAAGCAGCCTTTTCCCAGTAAAGTCCTACTTCGGGATAGCCTTCTCTGTGAGCGATACGAGCCATGCAGAGGTACATTCCTACTTCTGCGCACTCTCCGTTGAAGTTAGCCATAAGCTGTTCGAAGATGAACTTCTTGTCTTCTTCGGAAATGTCGGGATTATTCTTTACTGTCTTTGCGTAAACGCCGTATTCATGCTCTGCTGCAAGAGCTGCGCCTTCTTCCATAACCTTAAACTTTGCACCGGGAACTCCGCAAGTGGGGCACTTTTCGGGAGCTGCTTCTCCTTCGTGAACATAACCGCAAACGGGACATACAAACTTTTTCATAATCATTTACCTCTTTCTTTTATTTCTTTTTAATTATTATTGTTTTATTTTACAATCGGGACATATACCCCGAAAATGTACTGTATAATCTGTCACCTCAAAGGGTGCGTCCTTTATGATTCCCTCAACCGGGATTGCGATAAATTCGTGGGGGATATCAAAAATCTTTTTACAACCGGTACATCCCAAATGAAAGTGAGGAGCCGAATTGCCGTCGAAGCGGAAGGTTTTATCCTCGCCCTCGATTTTCTGAATGATGCCCATATCCGTAAGCTGTTCCAAGTTCCTGTAAACAGTTGCCAGAGAAAGCTCGGGAATTTCGTCCTTCAGCATCATGTAAATCCATTCTGCCGTCGGGTGACAGGTGACACTTTGCAAAAGAGAAAGTATTCTGTCTCGCTTATGGCTCTTTCGTGAAATCATTTATGCACCGCCTTTCTTGTTGCTAATGATAATCGTTATCGTTATTACAAGTTAAATATACCACACCTTTTTTCATTTGTCAATAGGTTTTTTTAATTTTTTTCAAAAAAGTTTTTTGTCTTTCTTTGACAGCTGCAAACTCTTGACACTAAAGGAGAAAGGGGATATAATAAAGCCGAAGGGAAGCCAAACAAAAAGGCCTTTCCAATGAAAAAGGAGGAATTTATTATGGATAAAAAAGTAGCATCACTCATTAACGACCAGATAAACAAGGAGCTTTATTCGGCTTATCTTTATCTTGATTTTTCCGTGTTTTACGAAGCACAGGGACTTGACGGATTTGCTAACTGGTACATGATTCAGGCACAGGAAGAGCGTGACCATGCTATGTTAATGCTTAAATATCTTCAGTTAAACGGCGAGAAGGTAACTCTCGAAGCTGTGGCAAAGCCCGACAAGGCTCTGTCTGCTCTCATGGATCCCTTAAAGGCAGGTTATGAGCACGAACAGTATGTAACAAGCCTTATAAACAACATCTACGGTGCAGCTTACGATGTCAAGGATTTCCGCACAATGCAGTTTTTAGACTGGTTTGTTAAGGAACAGCTTGAAGAGGAAAAGAACGCAGAAGACATGATAAAGAAAATGGAGCTTTTCGGCAACGACTCCAAGGGACTTTACTCTCTTGATTCAGAATACGCTCAGAGAATTTATTCTGCACCCTCACTTGTTTTATAAAAGTAATATCGGGGAATAATAATTAATGTAATTTTTAAGGAGGAATTTGCTATGGCTAAATATGTTTGCCCCTGCTCTTATGTTTACGATCCCGAAATCGGCGATCCCGATAACGGCATTGCCGCAGGCACCGCTTTTAATGACCTTCCCGAGGATTGGGTTTGCCCCATCTGCGGACTTGGCAAGGATGCCTTTGAAGAAGAATAATAAAAAAGAGGTTCCGTCGGAACCTCTTTTTTATTATTTAAATATTCCTTTTAAGAAAGCAAGGCTTTCTTCGGCGCTTTCCTTGAAATTGCCGAACGGAGTTCCCTCAATGCTTATACGAAGGTCATAGCCCGCTTTATCAACCGCTTCTTTAACCTTAAGATAGTCATATCCGTCGCCCATCTTAGGGAAAAGTCTTCCTTCGGGGCGTGCAATATGCATATGGCGGAGAATATCGCCGTTATCGGATATTACGGAAAGAGGCTCATTTTCAAGCGCAACGTGGAAAATATCCGCAAGAAGCTTTATATTTTCGTGCTTTAACTTTCTTACGATTTCAGCACCTTCGGAAACGGAGTTTATAGTATTGGTTTCGCCTCTGTTTAAGGGCTCTAAAACCACGGTTACACCATAGTTTTTCGCAATGTCACCAACTCTGCCGAACACTTCAACAAGCCGGGAATTACAAAGCTTTGCATTTTCGCCGTCTTCAATCATTCTTGCAGCGCCGGAGCCTAAAACGCAGGTTTTAATTCCGAGATGTGCCGCACGTGCCAATGCTCTTTCGGTGTGAACGGAAACCTTTACCATATCAAGCCTTCTGCCGCAAAGCTTTACATCGGCGGGGAAGAAACAGTTTGTAGCCTCTGCCTTTATACCCTTGGAATCGAGTATCTTTTCCATTTCAAGAAACTCCATTTCACCCATATTTTTGATTGATGTCAAATTAAGTTCAATATAATCAGCCGCACCCTCGGAAAGCTGTGCGATGTGGTCTGCATCTGTGCAAATACCTATTTTCATAAAAAGCCTCCGTTTAATTTTTGATTTATTTTATCATAACACAAAACATCGTTTTTTACAACATATTTTTCAATGATGCTTGCTTTTTTTAATCAACAGGTATATACTTAACTTGAAAGAGAGTGATAAAATGAAGACTATTAAAAAATTTACAGCACTTTTACTTACGGTGATTTTGCTTACTCTGCCTGCTTCACCGCTTCTTGCCACAGAACTGCAGGTGGGCGACGATTACTATTCTTATACATCATACTTTTTGAAGTTTCCGGATTATAAAAAGGTTTTCGACAGATTTATTGCCGCTGCCGAGAAGGGAGATTTCGAAAAGGCAAATAAAATTTTTTCAGAAGAGCTCTATCCCCTTGACAGCTATTACTCGGAGCTTTATCCTGACGAGGTATTGATAGCGGAATATGAAGAAATGATTACGGAAGAAGGGCTGACCTTTTCAGAATGTGAAATTGATTCTGCCACAGGTACCGTAACAAAGGTTTTTGGCGACGAAGATGTTATGGCAGTGCCTGCTATAGTTGACGGAGTTATCGTAAGGAATATTGCCGAAGGTGCAATCGTCGGAAAGCAAAAGCTTGAAATCCTTGAGCTTCCCTGGACAATCAGCGAAATAAACACCGTATTCATAAAGGATTGCCCTAATTTCTGCATATTAAACACGGGAGCTGTCATCATTTCCTGTACGTTTTACGAAAACTGCCCTTCTTATGAAGGCGAATTCGTTTTCTTTTATACCGATACTACAACCGACCATCTTAACTTTGCCGCAAGAGGTAAAAGCTCATCAATGCTGACAAATCTCGGAATGGGCTTTGCCATTGATTCCGGCGTTATAAAGGGCGATGAAAAGGGCAGCTACAACTGGGAGAACAGCCTTACAAGAACAGAGGCTGCAGTAATAATCCTCCGTCTTATGGGACTTGAAGATGAAGCATCCTCCTACAGCGACAGAGTCTGCCCCTTTACGGATGTTCCCGACTGGGCAAAGGGATATATAAACCTTGCAGTTGAAAAAGGTGTTGTAAAAGGCAGAAGTGAATCACATTTCGGAAGCACTGAATCTTGCAGCGCAAAGGACTTTCTTACAATGCTTTTCCGTCTTACCGACCTTACCGAAGGCGAGGACTTTTCCTGGCAGACTGTTTTAAGCGACTATCAGAGATGTCTGACAGAGTTGGAAAACAAACGAGTAACCGCAAATGCAACAATGAATTATAACGAATTTTCTTCTCTTACTCCTATTTCCCGTGACATCCACGCCGAGGAATTCCTGAATTATTGTAATGCCGGCGGAAAATTCAGCCGCTTTGCTGCCGCAATCGTACTTTACTATATGCTTGACATCATTGCAGGCGAGGATAACGTAAGCTTTGCAGACATTTTAGCCGAAAAATACGGAATGCCGGACTATATCTTTTACAACCATTATGTAAGGCGCACAGATTACGGTCTTTCGAAAAACGAAAAAACCGACCTGACTCCCGAGCTTTCTCATTGCTTCGGAAATAGCGAAAGCCTCCTTGTCTATGTAAGAGAATATTTGTCGGATGGCAATCCGTATGAGGAAAACTCTGAAATCAAGGCACTTGCAGAGAGCTTAACTGCCGGAAAAAACAGCGAATACGAAAAGGCAAAAGCAATTTCAGAATGGGTAGCTGAGCATATTTTCTACGACTATGATTATTATGACGGACGAAAAGATGAGGTATATATCACTCCGGCAGAAGTGCTCAAGCACCGATATACCATTTGTTCAGGCTATGCAAATCTTACAAAAGCTATGCTTCAAAGCATAGGAATCGAATGCTACATTATTCAATCTCTGAATCACGCATGGAACGTAGCTGTAACTGACGGCAAAGCTATAATTATTGACAATACCTGGGATTCGCCCCTTCAGTACAAATACGGAAAATTTAGTTACAGCCCTTATTTAGGCGAAGAGACCGAAGTTTCCGATATCTATAATCCCGGCTATGAAGGAAGAAATACCTATTTTGATGCAAAACCCGAAGACTTTTATACCTCAACACCCCACTTTCCGTTAAGACATCCCCATATAATCAACCGTGAGTATTAAGCTTAAAAAGGATCCCTCATTATTTTACTGAGGTGTATAATGATGACAGGCACTAAAAAAGTGCCTGCCATCATTTTTTATGCTATACTAAAGAAAAGGAGATAAACAAACCGAGTCCGCAGGGCAGTGCCGGAAGGCGTATGTGATTCAGGCAAGCGCCTCCTTTTATGCTATCAACAGCATGGTATAAATCCAATTTTTTTCAATCGCTTATTGACATTTAACCGAAAAAACATTAAACTCTCT
The DNA here is from genome assembly GCA_045644565.1 of Clostridia bacterium. GTDB lineage: Bacteria > Bacillota > Clostridia > CAKSNL01 > HGM11501 > HGM11501. Next base: position 8,332 of record JAZRHF010000103.1, read on the forward strand.
TATAAGGAGATGATTTTATGATATTTATGCGTTTTCCCGGCGGTAAAAGCAAGGCACTTACATTAAGCTATGATGACGGTATGGGTGCAGACATCCGCCTTATGAAAATAATGAAAAAGCACGGAATAAAGGGAACATTTAATATAAACAGTGGTTCATTTGCCCCCGCTGATACGGTTTTTGAAGAAGGCAATGAACGTGGAAGGCTGACAGAAGCACTTATAAAAAAGCACTATGACGACCCCGATTTCGAAGTGGCTGTTCACGGTCTTCATCACATTTTCTTAAACAAAGCAAAGCCCACCGAGGTTATTTACGATGTGGTTGAATACAGAAAAAATTTGGAGGCGCTTTTCAAAAAGCCCATCCGTGGCATGGCTTATGCTTTCGGCGCTTACAATGCGGAAATTCTTCCGATTTTGAAAAGTGCGGGAATTGCCTATTCAAGAACGGTAGTTTCAACCAACCGATTTGACCTTCCCGAAGAGCCTTTAACCCTTCATCCCACCTGCCATCACAACAATCCCCGACTTTCAGAGCTTTGCGGAAACTTCCTTGCAAACGAACCCAGACACGATCCCAAAATGTTTTATCTCTGGGGACATTCCTATGAGTTTGACAACGACAACAACTGGAACGTAATAGAGGATTTTTGTGAAAAAATGGGCGGTCACGATAATATATGGTATGCAACAAACATTGAAATTATCGAGTATATGGAAGCCTTTAACAGCCTTATCTATTCCTATGACGGAAGGATAATTAAAAATCCCACCAATACAGATATTTATATTTTCGAAACCCTTGCAGGAAGAGGAAGCAACTTTTATGTAATTCCCAAGGGCGAAACAATTTGTTTAGATTGAGATGGAAAAATTACGGCTTTTGATAAAAAGATATGGCAAAAATCTTTTTACACAAAAAAACCGCAGTGAAAATTCACTGCGGTTTTTATTATTTTTTAAATGCTTCAAAATCAAGCTCGGCAATTTCTCTTTTGCCGTTTTGTACGGTATCGTAGGAAATTTTGTTTTCCTTTGTGTTAAAGCGGTTATGTAAATCGGTTCTTATATCCGTAATGTTTGAAGGATGCCATGGGGAATATGCATCAATAAGCTTGGTATATTCCGCTTTCTTCATATCGTAGAGATAAATCTGACGATAGCCTTCTTTGTCGGGATAGGTATCCCCGATAAACATGGACTTATCCTTTGTAAACCAGCAATGGCTGTCACGATTTGTAAGTCCGTGGTTTGCAATTCTTGTCCATTCTTCCGTGTTTATGTTTACATTGAACAAATCATTAACATCGTCGTGCTTACAGAATCCGAAAAGGTCATAGTCACCCAGCCAGTCATAGTGGGAGTAAAGTGAAAGCCCCATATAAGACTTCATATTTCCTTCAAGGTCGGATATGATTAATGCCGTACCCCATTGTTTCCCGGGCTCGGGGAAGTTACGGAGCAGAAGCATAAATCTGTCGCCCACGGGATTGAAGGTGATGTGGTTTACAACAAACTTATCCCCCTCAAGACCTGATACGCCGATTGCCTTAACCATATCGGGATAGGTTAAAATAAGCTTTTCGGTGCCTTTTTCCATGTCAACCAAAAATACGCCGTCGTTTTCAGGCTGTGCTATATCAAAATAAGGATCCTTAGTGTTGCAATAGCCATAACCCGGGCGAAAATCGAATATACGCATAAAGTTTACCTTTACGCCGTACTTTCCGTCACGGGAAATGTTTGCACAGGCGGGAGCATAGCTTTTGGCACCTGTCTTTATATTCTTTTTAACGGTCATATATTCGCCGTTTTCATATACGTTATAGTAAACAACGTCCTTTTCGCTTCTTGACCACTGAAGCATTGCACCCTGCTGGAAATTCCAGGACTTTGTTTCATCAATTTTTTCAAAATTGCCGTTATCAAGGTCAATTACGCCAAGCTCTAAAATATCGTCAGGTCCCTGAAGTCTGTCTTCAAAATCCGCTATATTACAAAGATGATAACGGTCGGAATCGTCATACGCCTTTAAGTCGTAATATCCGAAAAAGCAGCTTTTATCTGTCTTGGGAGAGATTATTTTAACGGGGCACAAATTGTTTTTATAGGGAATAGGTCTGTCCATTAAAATCAACCTTTCATTGCTTTTTTATTAAGTATAGCATCTGCAAAGAAGTATGTCAAAAGAAATATGCCAAAAATTTAATTTTTCCGACTTTTACATGATTACATTAAAAAACTCTTGACAAAGCCACCTTTTTCCGTTATAATACAGTTTGTTGGTTTGCTATTATAGCTCAGATGGTAGAGCGCATCCTTGGTAAGGATGAGGTCACCGGTTCAATTCCGGTTAATAGCTCCATAAAAAGCACTTGCAAATGCAAGTGCTTTTTTGTTTATAAGCGAAAAAAGAGCTGTTCAAAAGAACAGCTCTTTTTCATTAATTACTGAACAGAATATTTAGCGTTGAACTCATCAGCCTTAGCCTTTAAGCTTTCGGTGTTTTCAGCGATATGTGTTGCAACAGCCTTACCTGCATTCATATCCTGTAAGAAGGTGCTACCAATCTGGAATACTCCGTAGTAGAATATTCTGGGAAGGAAATATGCATGATTCATATTTTCTTCGAAGAGAGCCCAGTCTTCTTCTGTCATGTATGCCTTGTATGTATCTTCTACAACAACCTTGCTCTTAGCGTCTGTCATATAGCTTGCAAGTGCAATAGCACAGGGAAGCTTTTCTTCAGCAACGCCTGCAGGGAAGAGGAAGTGAGAGTCTGTAAGGTATGTACCAAGTCCACCCTCAGGTCTGGGGAAGTGGATGTATCTGATAACGTCAGAAGTTGTCTGAGATATTTCGTCCTTAATAAGGTTGGGCATAACCTCGTCTCTCATAAGAGACTGTCTCTGAGATACACGGCCACCCTTTCTGATGTCATACTGGGGATTTGTAAGAAGTTCGCCCCAGAAGTTGAGCCATTCAACGTTCTTAGGCTGATCGTAAGTAACTGTTACTTTACCCTTCTTATCATCCCAATCAGAAATGTAGCTTGCACCTGTGTGAGGTCTGGAGATGGAGCTTCTGAAGCCAACTTCCTTAGCAACAGCTGCTGCGTTAACTTCTTTGTAAGCGTCCATGTCCCACTTACCTTCTTCATAGTACTCGTAAGGAGTCTTGATACCAAGTTCCTTCATCCATGTTTCGTTGTACGCAATGTACCACATTTCCTGCATGGGAAGAGAGCTGATACCATAGTGTCTGCCAAGCCACTTAGCACCTTCAACAGTGATTTCGTCAATCTTGTCGTTGGTTTCATAGTTTATGTATTCGTCAATGGGAGTGTAGAGACCATCTGCGAATACAAGGGGGAATACAGAAATACCGAAGCTGTACTGTACTTCCCAGGGATCGCCTGATGCGATAGCTGCTGCAAGGTCTTCGCCCTGACCGTCCTGACCACCAACACGGAAGGTAACGTTTGTGCCGTATTCTTCTGCGAACTGTTCAGCACCATATGCGAATTCCCAGTTTAAGGGGTCGTCCTGGAAGTTTCTGTAACCCGCAACACGGATATCCATACCATTCCAGCTGTCTGTTTCTGCGTAGATGTCCTTTGTTCCCATTTCTACTGCATTATAACCGGAGTTGCCTGTAACACCGCAACCGATTAATGTTGCACAAAGAACAAAACAAAGTGCCAACGCTAATAATTTTTTTGCCATTTTCTTGTCCTCCAATATTTTTTATTTCCCTGTCGGGATTAATGTCCATTAATGAGCAGACATTAAGTTATCTCATTATATACCAAAAAGTGTTTTTGGTCAAGAGTTTTTTGTGTTTTTTTATTCTGTTTCCTAAAGTCTTTTTTTATTTTTCTTTTTTTCGCCAATAAGGTTGATTTTTTTCCTGTCAGGTGCTATACTTATTCCATTATTTGTTGATAAGGACTGATTTTTTTGAGAATGAGAAAACGTGCTCATTTAACAGAGCGAATTGAAAACTTAAGCCCATTAATGGTTTATACCAAGGAAGAAATAAATGAATTTCGTGACGGCAAAAAGCTTTATCTTGAAATCGGCTGCGGAAAGGGTAAATTTATAAGAGAATGTGCTCTTCGTGATGCCGAAATTCCCCATCTTGCGGTGGAGCATTACGGAAATGTGGCAATACTTGCCGCCGAAGCGGCAGAAAAAGAGGGGGTTACAAACCTTCGTTTTTCCATAAGCGACATTGTTAAGCTCGACGGAGAGATAGAAGAGGGAAGCGTTAAGAGAATTTATCTTAACTTTTCCGATCCCTGGCCCAAAAAGCGCCATGCAAACCGCCGTCTTACCCATCCCGACTTTTTAAGGCTTTACAAAAAGTGGCTTTCTGCCGACGGGGAAATTTTCTTTAAGACGGACAACGATAAGCTTTTTGAATTTTCCTTAAATTCCTTCTGCTCGGAAGACTTTTTAGTTTCAAACATCACCTTTGATTTACATAACAGCAATTTTGAAGGAAACATAATGACCGAATATGAAACCCGTTTTTCCGAAGAAGGCAAAAACATTTTCCGATTGGAAGCAAGAAAAAGGCTGTGAGAATTGGCCGCCACCGAATAAGGAAGTATTGTCCTAAAAATCATCTTTTTCGAGAATTTCTGTGTTAAAAACAGCCCATATCCGTCAGGATTATGGGCTGTTTTTGCCTTGAACTTCATCAAAAAATTTTGATTTTAGGATGCTTTGCAGTTTTGAATATCTGATTTTTTGAATTAGGCAAGCAATAAAAATCCCGTAATACTGGCGTATTTCGGGATTTTTTACGAAGAATAAACAGAAAATAAGGCTTCAAAACCATTACTTCCTTATTCGGTAGCGGCCTTTCTCACAGCTTTTTTATATCATTGAACAGTTTTTCAATATCTTCCCCTTTGGGTGCCTTTGTTCCTTCGCTCATACAGGCGGCACTGCCTGCAGCAACGGCAAGGCACACCGAATCCCTTACCTTATAACCTCTTTCGATTCCTGCAAGAAAGCCTGCTATAGTGCTGTCTCCCGCGCCAATTGTGGAAACGGGCGTAATTTCGGGGGCTTTAACATAAAAGCTTTCACCGCTTCCCGAAAAATATACACCGTCCTTACCCAGGCTTATCATTACATTTTGGGTGCCTGCATCATTAAGACGCTTTGAAGCAACGCTTAAATCCTCGTCAGGTGCATTTAAGAGGACTTTAATTTCCTCCTCGTTTGGCTTTATCAGAAACGGTTTCAACTCCGAAATATCCTTTAAGTCAAAGCTGTTTGAATCAAGGACAAGCCTTGCACCCGTTTTTTTGATATTCAGAAGAAAGGCCTTTACCTCGTCCTTATTAAGCCCTTTCGGGCATCTGCCTGCAAAAACCACAATGCTTTTTTCTGAAAGCACAGGGAGGAGGCTTTTTTCGATATTCTCTAATATTTCACCGCTTAAAAAGAAATTATCAAGGCTTATTCTTGTTTCCTTTCCCTCCTTCGGGTGAATTGTGATATTTTCACGTATTCTTCCCTCGGTTTCAATCACCGTAAGGTCAAGGTCGGGAAGGTCTTTTAAAAATTCTGCGCTGTTTTCACTGCCGAGTACGGCAATCGCCCTGTTTTCTGCGCCCAGAGCGCAAAGTGCCTTTGATACGTTTATTCCCTTTCCACCTGCAGAGCGCAAGGCATTTTTTACATAGTTTTCCGAAAAAGGAACAAACTCATCCATCTGATAATGCAGATCAAAAGCCGGGTTTAATGTTATTGTATATATCATCTTCTCATCTCGCCTTCTCAACAAGAAATCTGTTTACCGAATCGGCGGCACGAAAACCGTCGGAAATGGCATCAATTACCGTGTAGGCTGACCCGTCTCTCACCGCACCTGCGGCAAAAACCCCTTCAGCCGAGGTTGAAAGGTCGCTTGCGGTGATAACTGCACCATCGTCGGTCATTCTTACGCTGCCAAGGAGCACATCGGAATCCGGCTCCGGCATGGGTGCGACGAAAATAGCTTCCACAGGAACCACCTTGAACTCCGTGGTAACACGGTTAATAACAGTCATTGCTTCAAGTAAAAACATACCTTCTTCCGCATTGGCAATCAGACTTTCGGGAACCACCGTTATATTATCCGCCCTGTCAAGCTCTTTCATATATTTCTTTGAAGCGCCTAAAGTTGTGGTAGGCGAAATAAGATAAACTCCGGAGCAAAGCCTGCTTAAAATAAGTGCTTCCGTAACTGCCTCGTTTCCGTTTCCGAAAACTGCCACGGTTTTACCCGAAACCCTGAAGCCCTCCTTTTCAGCGGAATGGAAGATACCCATCCCCGAAAGGGCACGTTCATTTGTAAGTCCGATTTCTCTTTTTCTTATGCCGGTGGCAATAACCACAGCAGGAGTGGTATATGAGCCTCTGTCCGTTTCAATATGCTTAAGGGGAGCAGAAAAGTCCATCGAGGTAACTTTTTCGTGAAGAATTTTAACTCCTCTGCTTCTTACCGCTTCTTCCAAAAGGTCTGTAAGCTTTTCACCGTCAATACCCTCGGGAAACCCGGGATAGTCCATGATATTGCCCGCTTTTACGGTTTTTCCGCCTGTGTAGAGCGCCTCAAGAATAAGAACGGAAAGCCCGTGGTCGCTTGCCTTTTTAGCCGCACACATTCCTGCTACGCCTCCGCCTATTACAATCACATCAAAATCGCCCATAACAACACCCCCGGTACTCATTTTTTCCCATTTTATCACAAATCATATAAGCAAGTCAAGAAGGAGCAAAAATCCCGCCTTTATTTAATTTAAAAAATTTAAATATTTATATTGAAGATTTTAAAAATGTGTGATATCATATAGTGTATATAAGTATGTAGTTTTATGTTCCACGAAAGAAAGGTTATTGTTATGGCAGGTTATCAACTTCAGGGCACACAGGTTATCTGTCTCCCTTGCGAATTTGTAGATTATTGCATGAAGGACGCAAATCCCACCTTTATTGCAGTATACATATATGGATTTCGTCAGTGCTTTTCCAAAAATCCAAAGGGCAGTGTTAAGGATGTTGCAAAGGCATTAGGTATTTTGGAAAGCGACGTTGTAAAGGCATGGCAGTATTGGGAGCAGAAGGGTGTTGTTGCCCTATCCTATAATTCGGAATCGGATATGACTGACTTTTCCGTTACTTTTTCCGACCTTTCCTCATTTGCTTCAGGCAAAGCGGAAACCACGGAAGAAGATGAAAATCCCAAGCCGGTATATAAATTAAGCGATGTTACCGCTTCAAGAAAAAGTAACAAGGCATTATCCGAAATGTACACTCTTGCAGAATCTATTCTGGGTAAACCCCTTACGCAAAACGATATTTTAATATTATACAGCTTGTACGACTGGTTGGCACTTCCCGTTGAAGTTATACTCATGATAATCGAACACGCTGTATCCTTAGGCAAAAAATCCATGCGATACATAGAAACCATTGCTCTTTCGTGGAGTGAGCTGGGAATTACCACCTCCGATGCCGCAACAGAATATTTATCCTCCTTTGAAAAGGCAGGAAAAATGAAAAGACGATTCAAAAAGCTTCTCGGCATCTCGGGCAGAGACTTAACAGAGACAGAAGCAGGATTACTTGCCACTTGGAGCGAAACTTTAGGATTTTCCGATGAAATGATCCGACTTGCCTATGAAAAAACTGTTATGCAGACAGGCAAAGCTTCATTTAATTATATGAACGCCATCTTGAAGGACTGGGCGGAAAAGGGCATCAAGGCTCCTTCCGACACAGAAAAAGAAGAAAAACCTAAAAAAGAGCTTAATTCTACCCCTCGTAAAACCAGGTTTTCCGGCTATACTCAGGAGGGTGGCTATTCCGACGACGAGCTTGATGCACTTATTGCAAACAGTTCCGTCACCGTAAAGGAGGGCTAATATGGCATTTGATAAAAATATCGCCGCATCCGTTGCCGAAGTTTTTCAGGCTAAGAGAAAGGCGAGGGAAGAGCTTATTGAAAAAAGACGACTTGAGCTTTATCAGAAAATTCCCTCACTTAAAAGCCTTGAAAGCGAAATTGCCTCGGTAAGTTTCAGGACTTTTCTTAAGGTGGCAGACGGATTTGATGCCGAAAAGGCGGCAGTTTCCATAAAGGAGGAAGTTAACCGCCTGACTGAAAAGAGAGATTTGCTTATTAAAGAAGCAGGCTTTCCCGCAGACTACATAAACCCTTCCTACGATTGCCCCTTATGCAAGGATGAGGGCTTTTTGGACAACACCTACTGTCATTGCTTTAAGAAAGAGCTTATAAAAAGAACCTTTTCAGAATCCAACCTTGCAAGCTTATCCGGAAATTCATTTTCCGATTTTTCCCTCTCCTGGTATTCGGATGAGGCGGAAGAGGGGGGCTTAAGTCCTCGCAAAAACATGGAAAAGGTTTTTGATGAGTGCAAAAAATTTGCAGATAACTTTAACTCTGTATCGGACAATCTTCTTTTAACAGGTCCTTCGGGGCTCGGTAAAACATTTTTGTCATCGTGTATTGCAAATAAGCTTATTACAGATGGTGTAAATGTTATTTATCAGAGTTCAAGTGTGATTTTTTCCCTTCTTGACAGGGTAAAGTTTTCCAAAAATGCGTCGGAGGCTGACATTTATACTGCAGAAAGGCTTCTTGATTCAGACCTTTTGATACTCGATGATCTTGGCACGGAATTTATAACGGAATTTTCCGTTTCCGAGCTTTTCAGAATTGTAAATACCAGAATATTAACGGGCAAGAAAACCGTGATAAACACAAATTTATCTTTAGCAGATTTGAAAAAGATTTATTCCGAGCGTATTTTATCAAGAATTATCGGAAACTTTGTTGTTCTTAAGTTCTCCGGAAAAGACATCCGTTTTCTTAAAAAAATGTAATTAATTTTAGGAGGTATATATTATGGCTTCACTCAAAACATTAGCTTACGACTTCGGTGCAAGCTCCGGTCGTGCAATACTCGCCGAATATGACGGCAAAAAGGTATCCTTAACCGAAACTCACCGTTTCTCAAACGATTTGGTTGGTATCGGCGACAATCTTTACTGGGATATTTTAAGACTGTTCTTTGAAATTAAGACAGGTATCAACAAAACAGCAACAGAAGGTCACAAGGACATCGCTTCCATCGGTATCGACACATGGGGCGTTGACTACGGACTTCTTGACAAACAGGGAAGACTTCTTGCAAACCCCTTTAACTATCGTGATCCCAGAACTTTCCCTTACTTTGACAACATCGAAAAGTATGCAAGCAAGGACGAAATTTACGACCAGACGGGTATTCAGTTTGTAAACTTCAACACAATTTATCAGCTTCTTGCAGATAAATATTCCGGCTCTCCCGCACTCGAAAATGCTGAAACAATGCTTATGATTCCCGACCTTTTCAATTACTTCTTAACGGGCGAAAAGGTAACCGAATACACAATCGCATCAACAAGCCAGCTTTACAACTCAAAGACAGATGACTGGGCTTGGCCTTTAATTGAAAAACTTGGTCTTCCCAAGAAGATTTTCACAAACGTAATCCATCCCGGTCAGATGATGGGTAAGGTTCTTCCCGGCATTGCAGAAGAGCTTGGTATTCCTTCTGTCCCCGTTGCGGCAGTTGCTTCTCACGATACAGCATCCGCTGTTGCGGCTGTTCCTGCAGAAAAGGGCGAAAGCTATGCTTACATCAGCTGCGGAACCTGGTCACTCCTTGGTGCTGAAACCGATGCTCCCATCATAAACGAGCTTTCCGCAAAGCACAACTTCACAAACGAAGGCGGTATCAATAAGACAATCCGCTTCCTTAAGAACATTATGGGTCTCTGGGTTATTCAGGAAAGCCGTCGTCAGTGGAAGAGAGAAGGTCTCCAGTTATCCTTCGACGATATGGAAACTGCAGCTTGGAACGCTCCCGCATTCAAGAGCTTCATCGATCCCGATGCTCAGGTATTTGCAACTCCCGGCAATATGCCCAAGAGAATTGCAGAATTCTGCGCAAAAACCGGTCAGGCAGTTCCCGAAGGCGTTGGCGAAATTACCCGCTGCATAGCACAGAGCCTTGCAATGAAATATCGCTACTCCATCGAGTGCTTAGAAGAAATCCTCGGACGTAAGATTGACACCGTTCACTTGGTTGGCGGCGGTATCAAGGACAAGATGATGTGCCAGTTTACCGCAAACGCAACAGGAAGAAGAGTTGTTGCAGGTCCCGTTGAGGCAACAAGTATGGGTAACATCGCTTCCCAGCTTATCGCTCTCGGCGAAATCAAGACACTTGATGAAGCAAGACAGATAGTAAAGGCATCCTTCGAGCCTGCATATTATGAGCCTCAGGATTTTGCTTCCTGGGATGCGGCATACGAAGACTTCTTAAAGATTTTAGGCAAATAAGAAAAATAAAAAGGAGCTGTAATTTTACAGCTCCTTTTTCTCTACCTGCAACCCGTATAAAAATTTTCACGGTATTTTTTCGGGCTTATGCCTTCCTTTTTCTTGAAAAAGGCGGAAAAGCTTGAAGAATCGGGAAATCCGCATTCTTCTGCCACTTCTCCGATTGACTTATCCGACATAATGAGCGCCTCGCCTGCTCTTTTTATTTTCACATCCTCGATATACTTATGAAGGGTTTTACCTTCCGCTTTTATGAACACCGTATTAAGGTAGTATGGGTGATAGCCCAGCTCCTTTGCGATTCGCTCGTTATTTATCCCCTTGTTCCATTCTGCCGAGACAAGGGCTTTGATGCTTTTAACAAGCCTTAATACCTCATCGCTCAAAGCATCTTTTTCGCTTAAAAGCTTTATTTTCGTGATAATATATTTAAAAAGCCCCGATTTTATCATTTTAAACTCCTCACTTGAGTTTTCCTTTGAAAAATATATCTCCTGCAAAAAGGGCAGAAGGGCATTACACCCTTTAAGAAGGAATACACTTAAAAATGGAGACATAGCCGTTTTTGAAAAAATATTTTCCTTCTTAAAGCTTTCCTTATCATCAGGACTTAAGGGGAGTATCTCTTCGTTTTCGTGGGTAAAATCAAAATCTGCAATATAATAGGAAAAGCCTGAATCTTCACATTTAAGCCTGTATGCCGTACCGGGCGGTATGATTATGACGTCACCTTCAAAAAGAATTTCCGTTCTTTCGGTAAATTCCACTTCCACCTTTCCCAATTCAACAAAAAACATTCTGTAATCATAGGCATAAACAAGGGATTCATAGGATACATTCCACGATACCTTTTCAAAATATCTTATTATAGGGTTAAATTCGGAATTTTTCATATCAATCACCTTTGTTTTTCAACATTTTTCCTTTGCATTTCCCCTTGATTATAACATATTTCTTTTGTATAATCAAGAAAAAAACAAATTGGAGGAATTTTTATGTCAGAAAAATTATCCGTTGCAATAATAGGCTGCGGCGGATTTGCCCAGAATTTCGTACCTCTTTTCAAACTGCATCCCTATGTGGAAAAGGTGTTTTGCTGTGACATCATAAAAGAGCGTGCAGAAAAGTACAGCGAAAAATTTGACATTGAAATTATCGAAAGCTTTGAAGATGCAATTGCCCGTGATGACATAAACGCCATTGCAATTTTCACACAGCGTCACACCCACGGCGATCTGGCCTCTAAAGCGCTTCGTGCAGGAAAGGCCGTTTATTCCGCCGTTCCTATGGCAATTTCCGTAGAAGACTGCAAGAAAATAATAGATGCGGTAAAAGATACGGGCAACATTTATATGATGGGCGAAACCTGCGTTTACTACCCTTCATCAATGTTTTGCCGTGAAGAAAACGAAAAAGGAACTTTCGGAAACTTTGTATACGGCGAAAGCCAGTATTTCCACGATTTATCCCATTTTCCTGCCGATTATATAAACGACCGCTTTAATTCCGCAGGCTCACCGCCATTTTACTATCCCACTCACTCCACCGCAATGGTGCTTCATGCGGCAAAAACCAGGGCTCTTAAGGTAACGGCATTCGGATATACCGACAAAGAAGAAAATACACCCTTCGCAAAGGGCGAAAACCGTTGGGACAACACATTTTCAGACGAATTTGCTCTTATGCAGCTTGAAAACGGCGGTATAGCAAGAGTCTCGGAGTGCAGAAGAATAGGCTATAAAGCTCCCAGCTCCTCCGTTTCCGGCTTTTACGGCACCAACGGAAGCTATCAGTTTTCCAACGCTCAGCACATTCAGACAACAATGCGCCCCGGCGGAGTAGACCTTAAGGAAGTAAGCGACTATGTAAATCCCGAAGCTATGACAGAGGGGAAGGATACAGAAAACTTTAAGGAAAAGGTTGCCAATCACCTGTGGCAATGGAATGATGTATCTCCCGTTCAGAGAAAAAGATGGGAGAGCCTTCCCGATTCCTACAAGGAAAACCCGAAAATCAACGGACATATGGCAAGCCATCAGTTTTTAATTGACGATTTCTGCAAGGCGGTTTATGAAAATAAGCAACCTTATGTAAATGCGTGGCGTGCAGCACGTTATACCATCCCCGGTTTAATAGCCCACGAAAGCGCAAAATTGGGCGGTGTACCTTTGGATATTCCCGATTTCGGTGATTGCCCCTTTGATGCAAAAGATTTTGAACAATCCCCACATTGTTAAATAATTAACAATCATAATTATAAAGAAAGCAGAGCAAGCTCAGCCAAAGTAGCTGATTGCTCTGCTTTTTGTTGTAAAAAGCTGTATTCTGCAGAACTTATTCCTTAAGCCGAGGGAAGTAGAACCCCAAAAGGCTTAAAGTGTGCCCTCATTCAGTAACAGCATCAAAGAAAAATTCGGCTAAAGACGACCATTTCTCCTCAATGTCAAAAGTTTCATGACTTATTCTTACAACCGACTTATCTTCAGCTAAAACTACCACATCTCCGTCGGCACATTTTCCAAAAACAATTCCTTGCAAAGTATCGCTAAGCTCTTCTTTTTTACATTCATCCAGGAATTCCGACGTGTATTTCTCCGATGTGGTATATGGAAAAAGCTCATATTCGTCACTTAGGGAACCTCCGTCAGCAATAAGAAGATAGGGAACCAGCGGTGCATATGCTGTCTCAAGCAAATTTTCTGACAGTTCTTTTTTAATTCTTTTTTCAAAATCTTCTTTTCGGCTACGCTTAGCCTCACGCAACGCTTTTAACGCCTGACTTTCGGTTATCTTCCTCTGCGGGCGATTTAACTTTTTTATTCTGTGATATTCTTTCTCCATTTCTATTGCGTAGTTCGCATCAAACTCGCCAAAACCTTTACTTTCAAACCCGGCTTCAATGTATCCTGCAGGAATTTCTTTGTCATAAATCAATGCAGGGAAAAGCGCCTTCCTGTCAAGCATTTTTTCTTTAATTAAGATTTCCGCAGTATTTTTATGTACAAGAAGCATTTGTCGCTCGGTGCCTTCACTAGCTCCCTGAATAAAGGCAAATCCACTTTCCGGCAATTCTCTCTTACAATAGTAATCCGGCAGATTAAACTGAAAATCATAAAATACTTCTGCAAGAAACGGTAGTTTGTCGCCTAATTGACGCAGACGATTGTATAACGGAGACATATTATCATGCCTTATATACTTCTCTGTATGCTTATACACCGTACCGCCGGCTCCGTCATTGTAGGGAAAATATCTGTCGCTATATCTCAAACCTTTATCGCAGGCTATGGTTTTTATGCGACTTTCAGGGTACATAAAGGCATATTGCGGAGAATCGTATCTCCCCAAATCTTTTGCCCAACAAAAATTTATCCCGGTGATGCTGTTTTCAATACACACTTCTCTGAATTTTTCAGAAACAAGAACCGGTATGAACTTATGCCACCCCAAAAAAATTGGCTTATTGCAATTTTTATATGCATATATCGCATAGGGATTTCCTTCACTCCGGGATATATCCTTGACCTCAGGAACCGAAACCTCATACCAGTCACTTTCAAAATCAGTATATCCGCAACCATAGCCACCCCTTGCAAACCAACCATCTTTTTGACAAAATTCTTTTATTTCATCAAGTATTTTAAGTGCATCCGGCTGATTTAAATCAAGGTAAGACCAGCCCACACAGTCACATTTCATACCTAGAGAATGTACAAAGTCTATCCGCTTTTCGTATACTTTGCTTTCGTGTTCAAAATAATGATTCAAATATTCTTTAGAATCCGGATATTTCTTTTTAAGTTCCTCAATTTCTGTATGAGGTCTGTCCAGAATCCACGAAACACCTTCATGTTTTATCATATATCCAATCCTACCTTTGCACAATTCCGTTTTATATGCTTGTTAATTTTTTAACAAGCATATAAAACAAGTTAAGCTAAACAATTAATAATATGGCTTCAGCCTACTTTTAAGATTATCTACAAAAAGGAAGGATTATTTTCGAAAATAATCCTTCCGGAATTTATATAGCAATATCTTTTCCTTAAAGTGTACCAAATAATCTGTCGCCGGCATCACCGAGACCGGGAACGATGTAGCAATGGTCGTTAAGCTTTTCATCAAGAGAGCCGATGAAGATATCAACGTCGGGATGAGCCTCTGTAAGGACTTTAACTCCTTCGGGAGCTGCGATAAGGCACATAAACTTAATGTTTTTAGCACCCTTTTCCTTTAAGAAATCAATTGCCGCAGCTGCACTTCCGCCTGTTGCAAGCATGGGGTCAACCACGATTGAAGTTCTTTCTTCAATTTCTGTGGGGAGCTTGCAGTAATATTCAACGGGCATATGGGTTTCAGGATCTCTGTAAAGACCGATGTGGCCTACCTTTGCAGAGGGGAAGAGGCTGAGCATTGCATCAACCATACCAAGTCCTGCTCGAAGGATCGGAATAACCGCAATATCCTTTGTTACTTCTTTTCCCATTGTTTTTGTAAGAGGTGTTTCAACTTCAATATCACGAAGAGGAATGTCTCTTGTAGCTTCATAGCCCATTAAAAGTGCTATTTCGTTGGCAAGGGCTCTGAATTCCTTAACAGGAGTCTCCTTGCTTCGAAGTATTGTGATTTTGTGCTGAATAAGAGGATGTTCCATTACTGTTACTTTACTCATATTTATCTTCCCTTTCCTTATTTAATTTATCCTGCAAAATGTAATCCGTCGAGATAGTAGGAGATAGGCTCTCCGTATACAAGACCATCGTCCTGAACATAAATCCAGCCTGCGTCTCCGCTTCCCGTTTCAATATAAAGCCAGTTTTTAAGGTCTGTCTTTACGATTTTTCCCGCATAACCATCTTTAAGGGATATTCCCTTACGATTTTCGTCCTCAAAGGATGATATGAGTTCATTTGCCACCACGAAATCCGAATGTGTACCAATTGTATAGAATTCGTCTGCTCCGGGAGTCAATCTGTTTTTCTCGTTTAACTTAAATTGCTTCCTTAAAAGCATGGTATGAACGAACTGTTCACCGATATTTGCTGTTATTGTTCCGTCGGAATTAATAGAAACTGCTCCCCATTCGTCTCCGATGGGTTTATCATCAGTACGGAGTGTGATTCCGCCAACACTTTCTATATATCCAAGCATGTAAAACTGTTCGCCGGTATAGCGATAGATTGCCAGTGCTCCGGATCCGTAAAAGTCTTCAGTTACGGCAAATTCCTGGAAAGAATCGTTTTTATCAATGTCTATCAGATAAAATTTGCTCGCTTCCGCCGTAGAAAGTCCGCCGATTACGCCCATATCGTTTACGGTAACAACATAACGCTCTCCATCGGTCAAAACCTTGATACTATCGGCTTTTCCGTCAAGATTCAGGTCTTTTTCAACGCTTTTCAATTCAGAAGTCATCTCTTCTGTCATTAACTTTACCTTGAAAGCACCCGCTCTTTTAAGCATTACCGCCGCCTGCGCTCTGGTAAGTCCCTGACCGGGGCCGAAGCTTCCGTCGGGAAATCCGGAAATCAAGCCGCTTTCAAATGCCGCTCCTACCAAGCCGGGCTTTCCTATAAGGTCTTTATCGGTAAAATTGCACTCTCCGTCTTCAAGATTAAGCGCTCTCGCCATCCAAACAGCCGCTTCTTCTCTGGTTATATCCTTTATAGGCTCAAATTTATCTCCGTATTCTTCACTCAATATAACCCTTCCATAGGCCTGACTTACATAATAGTAAGACCATCTGTTTGTTTCAACATCAGAAAAGGGAGATTTTTCAATGATTAAGTTAAGTTTCGGGGGATTTTCAAAAGCAAGGCGTTCATTTGCACATTCAGAAGTCACTATCAGAAGCATTTTCAAAAACTGCTCTCTGGTAACAAAGCTGTCAGGATCAAAGCTTCCGTCGCCCATTCCGTTTATAACGCCTTCCATCGCCAAAGCCTCAATATAGCTCTCTGCCCAGTGTCCTTCCGTGTCGGGAAACATTGCCGCAAAACTGTTTACCGAAAAGCATAGTGCCAAAATCAGCACCAATGCCGTGATTTTTTTCATATATCTTCCTCCTTTTATTCAAAGGCAATCATTTTTCGGATTTTAGCCTTTATACTTCCTTAAATATGATATTATAGTCTCAAGCTGCTCTTTATCGTAGTATTCTATCTCTATTTTTCCGCCTTTTTTCTTTTCATCAAGCAAAATTTTAGTTCCCCATGCTTCAGACAGGCTCTTTTCCAGATCTAAAACCTCAGGGGTCTTTCTTTTTGCTTCCTTTACCTTCTTTTCTGCCTTTTCTTCATTAATATATGATGCCCATTTTTCAGCCATTCTAACAGAAAGATCCTCAGACACAATTTTTTCTGCCAAAAAATCTCTCTTTTCTTCATCTTTCACCAACAAAACAGCTTTTGCGTGACCACCCGTTATTAATTTATCCTCCAAAAGCTTCAAAACCTTGGGGGACAAGGCCAGAAGACGCAAAGCGTTTGCCACGGCACTTCTGCTTTTACCCACTTTTTTGCTGACATCCTCCTGTGTAAGACCATGCTCTTCCATAAGTCGCTTATAACCGAGAGCTTCTTCAACAGGATTAAGGTCAGAACGCTGAAGGTTTTCTATCAAGGCAACTTCAAGCTCTTCTTCCTTGGTGAATTCCACAATTCTTACGGGAACTTCCGTAAGACCTGCCATTTTAGCCGCTCTCCAGCGTCTTTCTCCGGCAATTATGGAATAAAATCCGTTTCCTTCTTCCTTTACGGTGATAGGCTGAATGATTCCGTATTCCTTTATGGATTCGGAAAGTGCCAGAAGTTCCTCTTCATCAAAAGTTTTTCTGGGCTGTTTACGGTTAGGCTCCACAAAAGAAAGCTTAACCTTTATAAATTCTTTATTTTCGCTTGATTCTGCCTGAACTACAATCTCTTCGTCAACAGGCATAAGTGCATCAAGCCCTCTTCCGAGGCCCTTTTTTGCCATATGTAACCCACCTTATCTGTTTTTCTTTATAAATTCCTTTGCAAGTTCGCGATAGCTTTCCGCACCCTTTGAACGGGAATCATAGGAAAGCACCGATTCTCCGAAGCCCGGAGCCTCGGAAAGTCTTATATTTCGGGGAATAACCGTTGAATAAACTTTTTCTTTGAAGAATTTCTTCACTTCATCTGCCACCTGAATGGAGAGATTCGCTCTTCCGTTAAACATGGTAAGGAGCACTCCCTCGAAATCAAGGTCGGGATTCAAGCTTTTCTTGACCCTTTTCACCGTTCCCGTTAAAAGTGCAAGACCTTCTAACGCATAGAACTCGCACTGAATAGGCACAAGTACCGTATCCGCTGCCGATAACGCATTAAGAGTAACAAGTCCTAAAGAGGGGGGACAGTCAATTAAGATAAAATCGTAGTTTTCCTTTATTTTCGCAACCGCCTTTTTAAGGCGAAAAGCTCTGTCATCCGCATCTACAAGCTCAATCTCCGCACCTGAAAGCTCCACATTGGAGGGACAGAGGTGGAGATTTTTGTATCTTGTGTGAACAATTACTTCATTTATATCAATTTCGTCTATTATTACATCGTAAAGAGTTTTTTCGTTTTTATCGCATCTGCATCCGAGACCGCTTGTGGCGTTTCCCTGTGCGTCAGAGTCAATTAAAAGTATTTTCTTGCCGGCTTCAGCCAAAGCAGCACTCAAATTTACCGCAGTTGTGGTTTTTCCGACGCCGCCCTTCTGATTGGCAAGAGCAATCACCTTACCCATAGCTTACCTCTTTTCTTTTCTAGTATGGACTCAGTATACCACAATATGCTTTAAATTGCAATTAAAATATAAAAATGTATTTATTTTGTAATAAAGGGTGTGTTTTTTTAACAACGTGCTAGGCTTTGCCGAAGCGTTGAAGCGGAGGCGAAGCAAATGAAAAACGCGAACAAGCGTTTTTTCGCCAAGCTCACAACCGATATCAACAGGTTTTTCAACAAAGAAAGTGACGATGTTTCACGTGAAACATCGTCTCTTTCAAAAAGGGGTATAAAAATGGATTTGGTGGGCTATTTAGTAATGCAAACGGTATATCTTACCTTGTCCGCTTCTTCCGTTTGTTCTATTTCCGTTTCGATTCCTGATTTGTTCAAGAGGCCTATGGCTTTGTTCATAGTACTGCAGAACATCCTTTGCCTCTTCATGCTTTCGGACAAGCTGGTCTTAAAAGAATCGAAACGCATTTTTTCTGCATCTCCCTGTGCCATCTTATCAACAAGTTTTTCTGTTTTGGCAACAGTAAGATTTCTTTCAACTATAAGTTTAATGGCTTTTTCCGTTGTTTTCTTGCTTGGAAGCCTTAACAATGCCCTTGCATGCCTTTCTGTAAGATGGGCATCAAATATCTTTTGTCTTAAATCTTCATCAAGCCTTAAAAGGCGAAGCTTATTTGCTATTGCTCCCTGACTTTTTCCAAGCTTTTCCGACAGCTCTTCCTGTGTCATGTCATATTCATTCATAAGCTTAAGATAACCTTCTGCTTCCTCAAAAAAAGTCAAATCTTTTCTTTGAAGATTTTCCAAAAGAGCAATAGCTGCACTTTTTTCTTCAGAAACATCTATAATTATTGCAGGAATTGTTCTTTTCTTTGCCATGCAACTTGCTCTGTACCGCCTTTCGCCTGCAATTATCAAAAAATTACCGTCATTCTTTTTCTTGACTGTAATAGGCTGAATCACACCGTATTCATCAATAGATCTGGAAAGCTCCGTCAAAGCCTCTATATCGAAATAGCGTCTCGGTTGTGAAGGGTTGGGCTCAATTCTGTTCAACGGAATCTCCGTCACCTTTTTAATCTGTTCTTCTGAAAACACAGAGCTTAGCATATAAAACTCCTTTCTCCTTTGTATGTAAAATAAAAATCCTTCCGACAGGTTAATTCTATCAGAAGGATTAATTTTTGTAAATAAAATTCGTTCTCCAAAATACGCCTCTAAGTCCTTATTTTATGGGTTGTTTTGATGCTTTACCCGGCTTTCGGGGGTATTTTGACGGAGTTTGCGATATTTTTTCAATCAAAACTATGGTGTGAACTATATCAAAGGGCAGCTTTACCTCGTAAATATCCTTTATTTTTCCGCCCAGAATATCAATCGCCTTCTCCGCTTCCATAATTTCTTCCTTTGGAGAGGGGCCTTTTAACGCTATAAATCTGCCGCCTGCTTTAACGAGAGGGAGACAAAACTCCGCAAGTATCGAAAGGGGGGCGACCGCACGGGAGGTTGCAACATCAAAGCTTTCTCTTAAAGCCTTATCCTGTCCTGCATCTTCCGCCCGCATATGAATAGTGTTAAAATCTTCCAAAGAAAGCTCCTTTTTAACGGTTTCCAGAAAATTTATTCGCTTTTGCAGAGAATCTATTGCCGTTAAATGAATATCCCTTTTGGCAATTTTCAAGGGAAGTCCGGGAAATCCTGCTCCGCTTCCCACATCTGCCACTGTTTCTCCGTCATTTATCAAAGAAAAGGCGAGAGGAGAGATGGAATCAAGATAGTGCTTTATATCAATCTCGTTTCTTTCCGTAATTGCGGTAAGATTCATAACCTCGTTATAGGAAAGGAGCAAATCCGTGTATTTATCGAAAAGCTCTGTGGCGTCAACAGGCAACTTTATGCCTAATTTTTCCGCTTCGTTAACTAAAATGGAAATCAGCCCCTTTTCATCTGTTCTATATAAATAAGTAAAACTGTGATATCCGCAGGGGAAACGCCTGAAATTCTTGATGCCTGACCGAAATTCTCGGGACGGTACTTGGAAAGCTTTTCAGCCGCCTCTCTTTTTAAGCCCTTAACCTCGGAATAATCAAGATTTTCCGGAATTTTCTTGTTTTCAAGCTTTTTGAAAGCTTCAACCTGCTCAATCTGCATCCTTATATAGCCTTCATACTTAACGGCAACATTTACTTCTTCCGTAATATAATAGGGAAGGGAAGGTCTGTCCTTATCAATAGATTCCAGAACGAAATAATCAAGCTCGGGGCGGCGAACAAGTTCGCCAAGCTTAAAGCCTGTGGTAATAGGTGTGCTTCCGTGTTCTTCCAAAAGTGCATTAACTTCCGCAGATGGGGGAATGTTTGTATGCTCAACACGGTCTATTTCAGCATTTACCTTTTCCTGCTTGTCCAAAAAGTCCTTATATCTTTCCTCTGAAATAAGCCCTATTTTATAACCCTTTTCGGTTAAGCGGATATCCGCATTATCCTGACGAAGCAAAAGTCTGTATTCTGCACGGGAAGTAAGCATTCTGTAAGGCTCTAAGGTTCCTTTTATAGTTAAATCGTCAATTAAAACGCCTATATATGCCTCGGAACGGTCCAGCGTGAAGGGTTCTTCTCCCTTAATCTTAAGTGCGGCGTTTATTCCCGCAATAAGTCCCTGAGCTGCCGCTTCTTCGTAGCCTGAGCTTCCGTTAAACTGACCTGCGCCGTAAAGACCTTCTATTTCCTTAAATTCAAGGGTTGCTTTAAGCTGTGTAGGATCCAGACAATCATACTCTATTGCATAGGCGTTTCTCTGAAGTTCTGCATTTTCAAGTCCTTTTATTGTTCTGTACATCTTAAGCTGAACCTCTTCGGGAAGGCTTGAAGACATACCCTGAATATATAATTCCTCTGTATTTAAGCCCATGGGCTCAACAAATATCTGATGTCGCTCCTTATGGGCAAAGCGAACCACCTTATCCTCGATTGAGGGACAATATCTGGGACCTGTTCCCTCGATTGATTTATTGAAAAGAGGCGCTCTGTCTATATTATCCATGATAATTTTGTGGGTTTCGGGATTTGTATAGGTAAGATAGCAAAGAACTTCGCTTCTTCTGGGATTTTTGGTTTCAAAGGAGAAGGGAAGGGGAGGATCCGCCTCTTCCTGAAGCTCCATCTTTGAAAAATCAACGCTTCTTCTGTTGATTCTTGCAGGAGTTCCTGTTTTGAAGCGTAAAAGCTTAATTCCTTTTTCCAAAAGACAAGCGGAAAGCTTGTTTGCAGGCATCATTCCGTCAGGACCGCCCTCATACTGAAGCTCTCCTATTACAATTTTACCCTTAAGATATGTACCCGTTGCAATTATACAGCTTTTCACTTCGTAAAAAGCACCCATATTTGTCTTTATTCCGGAAACCTTGTTACCGTCAAATACAATTTCAGTAACCTCCGCCTGTTTAAGTTCAAGATTTTCCTGAAGTTCTAAGGTCTGCTTCATTCTTTCACGGTAGCGCATACGGTCTATCTGAGCACGGAGAGAGTGAACGGCAGGACCCTTTCCCAGATTAAGCATCTTAATCTGAATATAGGTTTCATCCGCCGCTTTTCCCATTTCACCGCCCAAAGCATCAATTTCTCTTACAAGATGGCCTTTCGCAGTACCTCCTATATGGGGATTACAGGGCATGTTGGCAACAGCATCAAGGTTTACTGAAAAAATAACAACCTTCATACCAAGTCTTGCAGCGGCAAGTGCCGCTTCACAGCCTGCATGGCCTGCACCTATTATTGCAACATCATATTTTCCTGCATTAAAATATTCCATAAAAATATCCTTTCAAAGGAAATTATTTTCCTATACAGAATTTAGAAAATACCTCACCTATAACCTCGTCGGAAACGGTCATACCGGTTATTTCACCAAGGTGAGTTACCGCTTTTTCAAGATTTATATAAGCAAGATCCTCGGTTAATCCGCTTTTCAACAAAGTAAGAGCCTCACCGATTGCTTTATCAGCCATGATTGCCGCTTCTTTGTGTCGCTCATTGGTAATCATAACCGCATCTTCCGTGAAATCAGAGCCCATCAAAAGCTCATAAATTCTCTTCTTTAATTCTTCTATTCCTCTTTTTTCCTTTACGGAGATGTAAATTGCCGCCTCTCCTTCGGGAAGTGTGCATTTATTTTCAAGCTCCGACTTATTTACAACCGTAATATGGGGCTTATCCTTAACAAGCTCTAAAATTTCGGCATCGTTTTCGTCAAATTCTCTTCCGTTATCCGTTAAAAACAGGCATATATCTGCATTTTTTACATACTCTCTCGCCTTTGTAACACCTATTTTTTCAACGGTATCACCGATTTCTCTTATTCCGGCAGTATCGGCTAAACGTACGGGTATATCATAAATATTTATATACTCTTCTATTATGTCGCGGGTTGTTCCTTCAATTTCCGTAACAATTGCCTTTTCGCTTCCTGAAAGCTCGTTAAGTAATGAACTTTTTCCTGCATTGGGCTTTCCGCAGATGGCACAGATTGCACCTTCCCTTAAAATAATGCCCTTATCGGCATTTTTTATGAGATTTTCGGTTTTTTCCTTAGCAAGTGACAGTTCTTCCTTTATGTCAATACCCGATAAGCTGTCTGCATCTTCGTCGGGAAAATCGGTGGAAACAGAAATATAACCCATTATTTCAATGATTTTTTCTCTTATTTCATTTATTCCCTGAGATAATTTTCCCGAAAGCTGATTTACAGCCGTACTTCTTGCAAGGTCGGTTTTTGAATCGATGATGTCCGCCACAGCTTCAGCCTTTGATAAATCAATTCTTCCGTTTAAGAAGGCACGCATGGTAAATTCCCCGGCTTTTGCACTTCTTGCACCGGCTTTTATAACTGCTTCCAGAGTTCTTTTTGCCGAAATAAGACCACCGTGAACAGAAAGCTCCACCACATTTTCAGTGGTATAGCTCCTTGGTGCTCTCATAACTGAGCAAAGGCACTCATCAATAACTTCATCACCGTCGTAAACGAAACCATATAAAATACGGTGACTTTCCGAATCTTCAGTTTTAATTTTTCCCTTAAACACTTTGTCTGCAATTTTAAAAGCATCGTCACCGCTTAATCTTATAACGGCAATACCGCCTTTTTGCATTGCTGTGCTTATACCTGCAATTACATCTGCCATAAGAAAAATCCTTTCAAAAATAAAAGGTTGTCAGGGACAACCTTTTATTTTTATTCTTCATTGTTTCTGTAGTTTCCTGCCATACCCTTATATGCAACAACAACTTTTCTGTTGGGCTCTTCACCGATAGAATAGGTTGTAACTTCGGGGTAATCCTGAAGTGCCTCATGAATGATTCTTCTTTCATAAGGATTTTTAGGCTCTATAATCATATTCTTTTTGTATTTAGTAGCCTTCTGGGCAGTTCTTTTTGCCAAAACCACCAACGCATCTTCACGTCTTTCTCTGTAGTTTTCAGCATCAAGAGTAACCTTAATATAATCGTCGGTTGTCTTATTTACAAATATATTTGTAAGATACTGTAAAGCGTCAAGTGTTTCGCCTCTGCGTCCTATTAAAAGACCTAAGCCTTCACCCTTTAATTCGATGTTCATTTTCTTTTCTTCGTCAATATATTCTGCATCGAATTCAGTATCCATTCCAAGCTTTTCTGTTATATTCTTAAGAAATTCTGTTGCCTTAAGAGTTTCATCTTCCTTAAGAAGAGTAACTCTTACCTTAACTTCCTTGTTTCCGAATACTCCGAAAAGACCTTTGGATTCTTCAACTATTTCAATTTCCACATTTTCTTTTGTGGTATTAAGCTCCGAAAGAGCCTTATTTACCGCTTCATCAACGGTTTTAGCCTTTATTTCTACGAATTTCATTTATTTTTCCCTTTCCCTTTTACCTCAACTAAAGGATACTTCTTTTCAAAATACTTTGTAAGCAGATACATCTGAAGAACAGATACCAATGTGCTTACAAACCAATACATACCTATTCCGGCTGCAAGTGTATAAGTAAAGAATGCTGTCATCAAAGGCATCATTAAATTCATCATTCTCATCTGCTGAGCCTGTTCGGGACTCATAGGATTAAGTTTTGATGAAACCCAGTTTGAGAAAAATGCCGCACCTGTTGCAAGAGCAACAACGATTAAAAGCATTTTATTTTCACTTGCTTTTTCAGATAAGTTAAGACCTAAGAAATTAAAATCAATCAAATCAAGAGCTGATGCAATCTTAATTTCAATTTCATAAGCCTTGTCATTTACCGTAAGATGATTGATAATTTCTGAAACTTCAGTAAACTTTGAAGGATCAATGTTTTCTCCTAAAGTTGCAAGCTTTTCAATTGTTTCTCCCTTATCAAGTGTGCCGTTTTCTATAAGCTCTGTAAGATAAACTGCAGGGGTTTTTCTGAAAAACCAGGTAATGGGAGACTGGATAATTCTGTAAAGTCCCAAAAGGATGGGAAGCTGAATCAACAAAGGAAGACAACCGCCCATGGGATTTACACCATATTTCTGATAAAGCTTCATGGTTTCTTCATTAAGCTTTTCTTTGTCGTTTTTATATTTAGCCTGAATCTTTTCAAGCTCAGGTCTTATTTGCTTTGTTTTTACGGTTGTTTTCTGCTGTTTTATTCCCAAAGGAAGAAGTATTATTTTAACAATTACCGTAAACAAAATAACAGCCAGGCCATAATTCTGAACAAAGCTGTATATGGGACTTATGATATAACTTAAAATGTTTGCAAAAAAATTGATTATTTTAATCACTCCTTAATAAAAAAACGAAAGGGGAGTCCTTAGGGAACAGGATCATATCCCCCCGCATTGAAAGGGTGACATTTCAGAATTCTTTTAACGGCTAAGAAGCCGCCCTTTAACGCACCGTACTTGGAAATAGCTTCATATGCATACGCAGAGCAGGTAGGATAAAAACGGCACTTTGAAGGACCGAGTAAGGGTGAAATAAATTTTCTGTAAAGTCTGATAGAAAAAAGAAAAATTTTTTTCAATTAAACCCATCCTTCCCGGGAAATCAACCGTTTTTCTTTATTAATTTTGCTTTTTCAAAAAGCTTTTCCATCTCTTTTTTTACTTCAAAAAATCCTACCTCGGGCGTTTTCGTTCTTGCAACAAAAACCAAATCATAACCCGAGGTGTATTTTTCAAAGATTCTGTAACTTTCTCTTATAAGCCTCTTGGCTCTGTTTCTTTTACAAGCCTTGCCAACTTTTTTGCTGACGGTAATTCCCATCCTGCATATATCAAGACCGTTGGGCTTTACATACATAATCAAAGCACCGGAAACGAGACAATTACCTTTTTTATAAAGTTTTGAAAAAAGCGCATTATTTTTAATCGACAGCGTATGTTCCATTAAAAAGCCTTACTTCTTTCTTACGCAGAAAGTACTTTTCTGCCTTCTTTTCTTCTTCTTGCGAGAACTTTGCGTCCGTTTTTAGTGCTCATTCTCTCTCTGAAACCATGAACCTTTTTTCTCTTTGCTTTGTTGGGCTGATATGTTCTAATCACTAAAAACACCTCCTTAAATATAGATTAAAAATTTACAGACTTTTTTCCATTATATCTTTTAAAAATTTATTTGTCAACCAAAAAATTATTTTCACAAATTTTTTTATAAAAAAAATAAAATTTATCTTGTAAAT
>JAZRHF010000104.1:0-5516 GCA_045644565.1 Clostridia bacterium
GGCTACGATCCGACTTTCCATGTTCAATCACATTGTCAATTCCCGTAAAAAGCTTTTGAAACGGACTTGCAATTATTCCCGCAACGTCACCAACTACACTACCTTTATTTGTTTCCAATGTACTGACTGCCATCGAAACCAATACTGCCAAAACAATTCCGATAAGCCAAAACACTTTCTTTTTCAAGAAAATCACCTGCTAATTATTTATTCTTTACCACTGTACTTTTAAGATGCACTCAGAAAACTTTAATAAGCGCTCCGATTCCTTCCACAGCACAGGTTATAGGGTTGTCCGCCAATGTCACCTTAAGACCTGTTTCCGCTGCCAGAAATTCGTCAAGCCCTTTAAGCATACTTACCCCACCTGTTAAATATATTCCGTTTGCCGAAATATCGCCCATAAGCTCGGGGGGTGTTTTTTCAAGCACCTTTCTTATACACTCTAAAATAGCGGTCACATGATCCGACAAAGCTTCTCTTATCTGTTCAGGTGTAACCGACATAGTCTTGGGAAGCCCTGTCAAAAGGTCCCTTCCCTTAAAACTCATTGCACTCTCACCCTCATAAGCAACCGCAGAGCCTATGGATTTTTTAATCTCGCAGGCAGTCGGTAATCCTATTAAAAGAGAGTAATTTTTTCTGATATAGTTAACTATGGCGTTGTCCATAGCATCTCCGGCAATTCTTATTGATTCGCTTGCGGATATGCCCATTCTGGAAATAACCGAAACCTCACAAGTTCCCCCTCCGACATCTGCGATAAGATTAGCTTCACCGGAGTTTACGGATATTCCTATACCCTTTGCAGAGGCCAGCGGTTCTTCTATAACAACAGCCTGTCTTGCACCGCATCCGATTGCCACATCTTCAACGGCTCTCTTTTCAACCTCAGTAGCTTCGTAAGGCACTCCTATGGCAATTTTAGGTCCGAAGAGTCCATAGTGTCTTATGGTTTTCTCAAGAAAGCTTTTAAGCATAAACTCAGCCATGTGATAGTCTGCTATAACCCCGTCTCTCAACGGATGTATAACTTCTATATAAGAGGGCGTTCTGCCAAACATTTCTTCAGCTTCGTTTCCTATCGCAATCACTTTCTTTTGCCTTGTATCAAAAGCAACCGCAGAGGCTTCGTTAAGCAGAATCCCGCGTTCTTTCAAGTAAATTCTTGTATTGGTTGTTCCTAAGTCAATACCGATATTTTTCGAAAAGAAAGGCACCTTTCTTATCTCCCTTCAAAGGTAAATTCTTCGTTAAGCAAAGCGGTGAGAGCTTCTTTAGGAAGTCCCACTACATTTGAATATTCTCCGCTTGTTTCAATCACAAACTTACCGGCACCGCCCTGAATCCCGTAAGCTCCCGCTTTATCCATAGGCTCGCCGCTTTTTATATAATCTTCAATTTCTTCTTTTCCAAGATTTCTGAAAACCACCTTGGTTTCCGCACACTTTGATACCGTTTTGCCGGTTTTGCAATCAGATACACAATATCCCGTGAAAACAGAATGTGTTGCCCCCGAAAGCATGGAAAGCATCCTTTCCGCCTCTTCTTCCGAGGAAGGTTTTCCGAGAATTTCTCCCTTTAAGGATACAACAGTATCAGCCGCAATTATAAGACAATTCTCTCCCGAATGCTTAGCTGCTATGTGCGTTGCTTTAAGCAATGAAAGTTCCTTTACCAAAAGTTTCGGATCTTCTATTCCGATGTTTTCGTCAATATCTGCAGGTTCAACAGAAAAATCAATTCCCATCTCCGTAAGAATTTCTTTTCTTCTAGGAGACATGGATGCCAGAATATATTTCATTTCGCACCCCCGGGCTCAAACACCGGTAGAACCGAAGCCGCCACCTGCTCTTTTAGTTTCGGAAAGCTCGTCCTTCTCTATAAGTATTGCCTGAATTACGGGAGATATAACCATCTGTGCAATTCTGTCACCATTTTTTATTTCAAAGGGCTCATCCGAAAGATTTACAAGGGCAACCTTTACCTCTCCTCTGTAATCGGAATCAATTACGCCTACACAGTTGGGAAGTGTAATACCCTTCTTGGAAGCAAGGCCGCTTCTTGCATAAAGATATGCAGCGTATCCATCCGGCACGGCAATGGCAAAGCCTGTGGGAATAAGCTTTCTTTCCATGGGATTAAGAACAACATCCTCTGTAAGACAGGCGGAAATATCCATTCCCGCAGCACCTTCAGTCTGATATGCAGGAAGTATTGCATCCTCTGATAATTTCTTTATTTCAACTTCAAACATTTCATTTCTCCTCCAAATTTAAACACTCTTTAACATTTTATCACAAATCAAAAGATTTTTAAAGCTTTTTTTGTTATCATTTGTAAAAATATCCTCTTGTGTAGTTTTCAGGAACTTCAATCTCTTTTTCCCCTTTATACATTTTATAAATTTCCACACATTCCTCAGGCGATTCTTTCGTAAACATAAGCCTTATTCCTGATACACCGCTCTTTATTATTTCGCTCATTCTGTCAGCCATAAAAATCGGCACACTGTTATAAATTGTATTAAATTCTCCGTCGGATTTAACAGAAAAGCTGATATTTTTTCTATCCTTTAAGCTTATTCCTTTTTCGCAAGTTCTGCATCCCTTACCGTCACATTTGCCTGCAGTTTTAATAACACAGTTACGGCTTTTCATAAGCGGCAGATAACCGTATGCAAAGCAGATGACATTGTTTTTATCGGCAATATTTTTTATCTGCTTAAGATTAAGTTCTGCCGAAAGAACCACCTTTGAAAATTCATTGGCAGAATATTTATTTGCCGCATTCATACTGTAATCCGCTATTACTTTTTTATACCTTTCTTTTCCGTAATAAGCCGCACCAAGGCTTCCTGCAAGGACATATTCTTCTTTTATGCTTTCGGGAAGCTTTCCGTAAACCGCAGGAATGAAAACTCCCTTTGCCCTTGTCTCTCCGCTGAGCTTACAGGGAACAAAAACATTTTCCGCACCGGCTTTTATAAGCGCTTCCGCCTGTTCTTTTGTTTCCACGCTTATGTAAATTTCAAACTCATCTTTTTCTTTCGTTTCCGTTTTAAGAATCATTTCTTTATCGAAAACGCGTTTTTTGTCTCTCAATTCAGAAAGTTTTTCAACCGCATCTCTTCTTAAAGCATTTAATTCAGAAGCCTTAAAATAAGAATCTGTATTTATGCTCATCCTTAAGTTTTTTATTTCATAAGGAGTTGAGCCAAGCTTTGTAAGCTGTGTTTTCGCAAACTCCTCGGTTGTAGATTTTCCAGTCATGCTTTTATCGGTTTCTATTGTCACCGCAGCATAGTTTTCCCCATCTGAAAATGTAAGGCTCGTATCCGTCTCAGAAATATTAAAATCTGCATCTATTCCGACTTTCTTTGTTTCCTTACCTTCTTCCCAGAAGTGTTTAAGTTCTTTTATCAAAGCATTGTCGTTGGTTTTAAGCACATCATCGTTGGATGATTCCACATTCATCATCCCGCTGCCCTTTACACCGCCATAGCAACCGGTTGTAAATTCACCGCCACGGGAAAATGCCTTAAGGAGCCTTTCCTTATCCTCTTCATCGCAATACCCTTTATCTATGGCTTTTCTGAAAGCCGTAACCGCACTTGCCACATAGGACGGGCCCTTCATCCTGCCTTCGATTTTCAAAGAAGCAACACCCATACCGATTAAATCAGGGATTTCGTCAAGCAGGCTTAAATCTCTGGGGCTTAAAAAATATCCCCCGCGACCATCTATGCTGTAAGGAAGTCTGCAAGGCTGGGCACAAGCACCTCTGTTTGCACTTCTTCCTCCGAGAAAACTGCTCATGAGGCACTGACCCGAATAGCTCATGCAGATTGCACCGTGGCAGAATACTTCAAGCTCCATATCCATATTTTCAGCCATGCGGGCAATTTCCGATTTTCGGCATTCTCTTGACAAAACCGCTCTCTTTATTCCCATGGAGCTAAGATATTTAAGACCGTTTTCATCAAAAACCGTCATCTGCGTACTGCCGTGAACGGGTATATCAAAATTATCGGATAACGCACGGCATAATCCCAAATCCTGAACGATATAAGCGTCAACTCCGCTTTCATAAGCATCCTTTGCAGTTTTTAATGCATCTGAAAATTCCGAATCGTATATAAGAGTGTTAATGGCAAGATAGACCTTTACTCCTCTTACATGGCAGTAGCTTACGGCGTTATTAAGTTCATCTTTATCAAAATTCACCGCATTTTGTCTTGCGCTGAACCGCGATGCCCCGATATAAACTGCATCGGCACCTGCACCGACAGCCGCCCTTACGGCTTCAAAGCTGCCGCCGGGGGCAAGAAGTTCTATCCCCATCATCTTTCTCCTTTCAGTTGTTTTTGTCTCTGAGCAAAAGATATTTTGTAATTGCAATTATAGTTTTTGCATCATATATAAGACTGCCTTCTTCAATATGGTGTCTTACTTCCTCTACAGGCATTTTCACAAGGGACAAAAACTCTCCCTCGTCTGTATGAGCCTCTCCCATTTTCTTAGCCAGAGGGGCATAATATATTCTTATCACTTCACCCGTATATCCGGGAGAAGGATACATCTTACCAAAGTCTATAAGCTCTTCCGCCTCATACCCCGTTTCTTCCGAGAGTTCACGCCTTGCGTTTTCCTCAGGGCTTTCACCGGGATTTAACTTCCCTGCCGGGATTTCCAATGTAACCTCGTCATAAGGACGGCGATACTGCTTTACAAGAAGAATTTCATCATCCTCCGTTATGGCAACAACTCCGCTTCCTCCGTTATGCTCAATAACTTCACGGCTTGTTTCCCTGCCGTCCTGAAGCTCTACCTTATCACGTCTGAGCTTCAAGATTTTTCCCTCGTAAATATACTCTCTTGATATTTCCTTTTCAAAAAGTTCCATATTAGCCTCACTTTAGGGTGACAGGAGATATCCGAACCACGATTTTCAATGGTTAATTTTTGCTTCTGCCACGTTAAAATACTCGGTAATCCGTCAGGATTACCTGCGTTTTTGCCTTGCATAAGCTTAAAATTCCCTCTTTGAAAATTCTTCGACCTTAAACTGATGAAATTCCTAGGGGATTTTGGTGCGAAATGCGATAAAAATTTTTTTAGACCATTAAGGTCGTGAAAATTTTTGAGCAAAAAACAACAGACTCGATGTCGTTGTTTTTTACTCATAAATGAAGCAAGACTGACGCCTTGCAAAGATGACAAGCCGAAATACACCGAAATCACACTGTTTAAGGCGTAGTTCAGATAACTTCTGTCACCCTAATGTAATTACGGTAACACCTGCTTCGCCTTCGCCGTATGCCCCGGGACGGAAGGACTTTATCCTTTTTTCCTGACGGCAATACTGCTGCACCATACTGCGGAGGGCTCCTGTACCCTTGCCGTGAATTACCCTTACGGTTTCAATTTTTGCCAAAACCGCATCATCAATAAACTTTTCAAGCTCCATAAAGGCTTCATCCGACATAAGACCTCGAAGGTCAAGCTCCGTTGATG
>JAZRHF010000105.1:0-13112 GCA_045644565.1 Clostridia bacterium
ACACCCATAAAAGGAAGCCTTGATGAACTCTTACCGTTGATTGATGACGAAGCAGTTACGAGAGCTGTAAAAGTAAGTGCATGCAATATCTATCATGGATGTGTACACAATATGCTCTATGATAAGAGCGAAGAAATTTTAAGAGGATTATATAAATCGGCATCCTTTACCATTCAGGCAATAGCTTTTAAGGAGACGGGAAAATATATCAGCCATCAAAAGGATTTACTCCGAATTGTATCTCCCGATGAACGGGTTATTGTTGAAACATTCTTGAACCTGAAAAACGGCGGAGCGGTAGAATTTGATACAATGTCTGAAAACTTGTTTAACCGGGCAAAGAAATGGATTGAAAAAACAGATGATATTAGATGGGGAAAATGACAGAAGGAGGCTTGTATCAATGACAGCATATCAATATATTACATTAAGAGAGAAACCTGAATTAATGGAACTTGCCGCAGAATGGTTTAGCAGTAAGTGGAGAGCCCCCAAGGATGCCTATCTGGAGTGTATGGGTGCATATTTGCATGGCGACACGGAATATGGGTGGTATCTTTGTTTAGATGATAATAAGATTATCGGAGGATTGGGCGTTATTGAAAATGATTTTCACGACAGAAAAGACCTTACGCCAAATGTTTGCGCTGTTTTCACGGAAGAGAAATACCGCTGCAGGGGAATAGCTGGCAATTTACTTCAAATGGTTGTGGATGACCTTAAATCAAAAGGTATTTCACCTGTTTATTTACTTACCGATCATACCGGGTTTTACGAAAGATACGGATGGGAGTTTTTCTGTATGGTTCAGGGCGACGGAGAAACTTATATGTCAAGAATGTATATACACAGATAAATTTGAGTTTAAGGTGAATCTTATGAAAAAGTTATTATGCATTATATCAGCTGTTTTTTGCATCTTCTTAACTGGGTGCGGAAACAGCAGCAGTATCGGAATTATCGGAGGAGCAGACGGTCCTACATCAATAATAATTGCTGAAAAAGGAGAAAAAGCTATGTATGAACAGATTACGCCCATGGATGCAAAGAAGATAATGGACTCGGGCGAGGAGCGTATAATTTTAGATACAAGAGAACAGGAAGAGTTTGATGAGGGACATATCCCTGAGGCAATTTTAATTCCTTATACGGAAATTGAAAACAAGGCAGAAGAAATGCTGCCCCATAAGGACAAGCTTATTCTTGTATATTGCCGTAGCGGCAGACGAAGCAAAATCGCAGCAGAAAGTCTTGCAAAACTCGGTTACACCAATGTAAAAGAGTTCGGCGGTATTATCGACTGGCCGTATGAGGTGGAAAAATAAATTAAAGAGTAAATCCGACGCAACGGCTTAAGCCAAGCAGTTATCGAAAGATATCTGCTTGGCGTTTTTTTATATCTGTTGATTAATGCAGAAAAAATATGTTATACTTTGCTTAATAACAACCACCAAACATGATATGATGATTACAAGTAATCAATTAAGGCGATTATATACCACTGCAATATAAGACAAGATATAACGAAAATGAAGATCGACGCTATTGTTAATACAACCAACGAGGAAATGGTTGGTTACAGTGGTCTTGATTTGGCTTTTGCCAAAGGCTTCACTTCGGTGGCGTTTCCTCTTTTATCATCGAGAGTGTACGGCTACCCGAAAGATCAAGTTCTAAATCACAATGAAGGACGTAATCATTTGAAAAGCCATAAAAGCTTTATATTTTATTGACAATGGCCTTTCGGAAGTGTATAATTTTATGGAGGTGATTTTATGAAACTTGCTACAACTACAGGGGATTTTAACGAATACGGAATCACTCAGGAAGAAGCGCTTTTCCATATAAAGGAAGCGGGCTTTTCCTTTGCCGATTATAGCTTCGGACAGGATTTGAGAAGAAAAAACGGTTTTTTCGGAAGTGATGTAAAAGGTCACGTTGCCGGTATCAAAAAAACCATGGACGATCTTGGTATAAAATTCATTCAGTCCCACGCTCCAATGGGTGAGCCTATAAGAGAATGGGAGGGACGGCAGGCGTTTATCGAAATAAACAAGCGATGCATCGAAGCTTGTGCCGAACTTGGAATTCCTAATATAGTAATACATACGGGATATGAGCGGGGACTTAGCAGGGAAGAAACTTTTGAAAGAAATAAAAAGTTTTATGATGAACTTCTTCCTTTGGCTGAGGAAAAGAACGTTTATATTCTTGCTGAAAACTTTAATATAATGTGTGTGGAAGGCATCTACTGGATTGATAATGCGAAAGACCTTAAGGATTTTTTAGACTATATGAATCATCCTTATCTTAAAGCCTGTTGGGATGCCGGTCACGGAAATATGATTGAAGTCAGTCAGGAAGAAAGCCTTAAAATATTGGGAGACTATGTATATGCCCTTCATGTGCAGGATAATCCCGGTGATGATGATTCTCATTACGCACCATATTTCGGCAGCTTGAGCCTTGATTCTTTAATGATAGGACTTAAAGAAATAGGGTATAAGGGGTATTTTACCTTTGAAGCATGTAATCTTCCGGTTCCTTCCTACAGGAGAAAAAAATGCGAAAAGTCTGATAAACTTATTGAAGTTCCCATGCATATAAAGAAAATGACGGAAAAACTTTTATATGAAATCGGAAAACATATACTTTCTGTATATGATTCATTTGAAGAATAAAGGTGAATGATATGAAAACATTAATTGTTGTTGATATGCAAAATGATTTTATTACCGGCAGTCTCGGAAGTAAGGATGCCGAAGCGATTGTACCTTTTGTAAAAGCGAAAATTGAAGGCTTTGACGGAAGGGTAATTTTCACACGTGACACCCACGGCGAAAATTATTCAGATACACAGGAAGGGAGAAAGCTTCCTGTTAGTCATTGCATAAAGGGAACATACGGATGGGAAATATGCGATGAATTAAAGCCCTTCGTTAAAGAGGTCGTTGATAAAGAAACCTTCGGAAGCATAAAACTGCCTGAACTCATAGATGATAACTGTGACGAAATCGAGCTTTGCGGACTTTGTACGGATATTTGTGTTATTTCAAATGCAATGATTATTAAGGCGGCGTTTCCCGAAATGACTGTTAAGGTGGACGGCAAATGTTCTGCGGGCGTGACAAAGGAAAGTCACGAAAACGCACTTTCGGCAATGAAGGCGGTACAAATTGAAATAGTATAAAAATAGGTCTTATGCGGGGGCTGATGTTCGATATTTGTATTGACAAAAAGTTCTTTTTGTGCTATTATGTACAAGTTGCTTTAATAAAAGTAAGCCGTATTTAAGTCCGCAAAAGGACATAACGGGGCGCCACCCCGCATGAAAAATTAATATAGCGATAAAGTTCTACGGACTTTATATAAATGGAGACGTATCGAAGTGGGGACGTTTGCGAGCGCTGCCGGTGGCAGAAGAAGCGAGCAAAAAGGAGTTGCCGCGGTCGTAATTTTCAACGAAGTTAAAGAAAATTACGGGCACCGCAAAAGGACATAACGGGGCGCCGCCCCGCATAAAAAATTAATATAGCAATAAAGTTCTACGGGACTTTATATAAATGGAGACGTATCGAAGTGGTCATAACGGGGCGCACTCGAAATGCGTTTGCCCTTCCGGGCACGAGGGTTCGAATCCCTCCGTCTCCGCCAACAGAAAAAGACACCCTCAAGGGTGTCTTTTTCTGTTAATGATCGAAAGGATTCGAACCCCGAGGGGGTTTTTGCGTAAATAAAACGATTGATAATCGTTTTTAGCAAAAAGGTGCGAAGAGCGGTACCGAAATGCGGAGCATTTGGGTGCTCAAGCAGATATGACGCGAAGCGGAAGTATCCCTCTCTGTCCGCCAACAAAAAAAGACACCCTCAGGGGTGTCTTTTTTTGTTGGCAAATATAGATGAAGGATTCGAACCGACGGTAGTGAATGACAATCCGGTGGATTGTCAGAGCCGTCGGATGGCTTTTCCGCAGAAAAGCGAATCCTACTTTGCTGTTAACATCAAGAAAATGTTGTTTTATTGTAAAAAATATTGTTTTATTTATTGACTTTTGCAAGTGAAAATGCTATTCTGTTTATAACTTAATACATTCACACAGAGTGTCAGATATGCTGTAAAAGGTCGATGGTCAAGGCATATCAGGTGGAAAGGGAATGGGGTGAGAATCCCCTGCGGTTAACTGTCGGTGTGTGTGCTGAAGTTTTTATGCTCGTCGGTGAAAGCCGGTCATTGGGAAACTGAGAAGGCAGAGTATAATAATGCAAGGTTAATAAACCTTATATGGCACGAGTCACAAGACCTGCTTTGATATTATTCCGTAAAGGCTTAAGCAAGGAATAATGTTTTCGGATTGAGCGCTGAAGATTACTTTTAAGTAAAATGCTTCAGGGGTTGTTTTTTGATGTGCTTAACCGAATTGTGGCAATCACAGAAAAACTCAGCTGTGGTAATTTTTTGAAAGAAAAATTGCCGCAGTTTTTTTATTGTCTGCGGTAAGGAAAACCGGAGGCGAAAAAAGGGATAAAATATCTTTCTGATACGGAGATAAAGTTCCGGAAAAAGTGAGTTTGGTTCCTGTAAACGGTATTATTTTTGAAGAAAAATCAGTACACTTTAACGAAGGAGAAAGTGTTTTTGACCTGCTTTTGAAAGAAATGAGAGAAAATGAAATACATATTGAATTTGTTGACACGCCGATATATAATAATACTTATATTGAAGGCATCGCTAATTTCTACGAATTTGACTGCGGAGAACTTTCAGGATGGATGTACAAGGTAAACGGCGTATTTCCTAATTACGGATGCTCCTCTTATAAGCTTAAGTCCGGAGATAAGGTGGAGTGGGTTTACACCTGTGATTTGGGAAAGGACGTCGGAGGCAACTATTCGGCGGGTAAAAACTGACAAAGGAGGGTTAAAATGGGAGAATTTAAAAACTATCACCCGATAGTAAATTTCATATATTTTGTATTCGTAATAGGATTTTCCTGTTTCTTTATGCATCCTTTTTGCCTCGGAATATCCTTGATGTGCGGGTTTATTTATTCGGTTATGGTTAAAGGGAGAAAGGCAATAAAAACAAATTTGATATTTGCGTTTCCCATGCTTATTTTAATGGCAATTATGAATCCTTTGTTTAATCACGAAGGGCTTACAATAATTACATATCTGCCCAGCGGAAACCCGTTGACGTTAGAATCGGTTATATACGGATTTGCGGCATCTGCCATGATTGTAAGTGTTATACTTTGGTTTGGAGCCTACAACGGAATTATGACAAGCGATAAGTTTATTTATCTTTTCGGAAGAATAATTCCGTCCTTGTCGTTGATATTATCAATGACTCTTCGCTTTGTGCCGAGGTTTTTATCTCAGCTGAAGGTTGTTATTAATGCACAGCGAAGTTTAGGCAGAGATATGGGGAAAGGAAACATAATTAAAAGGGCAAAAAGCGGACTTAATATTCTTTCTATAATGACAACATGGGCTCTTGAAAATGCAATAGAAACTGCCGACAGTATGAAATCACGAGGCTATGGACATCCCGGAAGAACGGCGTTTTCTTTATTCAAATTTGATAAACGGGACAAAAAAGCTCTTACGATAATTTTAATATTGGGATTATATGTTTTGGCAGGAAGCATTATGGGAAATTTGAGCTTTGAATATTTCCCGATGGTTGAAAAAATAGAGGTAACACCCTTTAAGTTAAGCTTATTCGCAGCATATCTGCTACTTTCGTTAAGTCCTGTAATCATTGAACTTTGGGAGGTGAAAAGATGGAAATCATTAAGGTCGAAAATTTAAGTTTCAATTATCCGGAATGTGAAAATAAAGCCCTTGATAATATTAATTTATCAATAAGCAAGGGGGATTTTGTAACTGTTTGCGGAAAATCCGGATGCGGAAAGACCACACTTTTAAGACTTTTGAAAACCTGTCTTTCGCCTTTTGGAATTCTGAGCGGAAACGTATTTTTTGAAGAAAAAATATTAAGCGAAATTGATTCTAAAGAACAGGCAATGAAAATCGGATTTGTAATGCAAAATCCCGATAACCAGATTGTTACCGATAAGGTATGGCATGAACTTGCCTTCGGACTTGAAAGCATCGGCTTGCCTAATGAAGAAATCAGGGTCAGGGTTTCTGAAATGGCATCATTTTTCGGGATAGAAAATTGGTTTCATAAGAATGTTACAGAACTTTCGGGCGGACAGAAACAGCTGTTAAATCTTGCTTCCGTTATGGCAATGCAGCCCTCTTTACTCATATTGGACGAGCCTACAAGTCAGCTTGATCCCATTGCCGCAGGAGAGTTTTTGAACACCCTTGAAAAAATCAACAGAGAGCTTGGTACAACCGTTATTCTGTCGGAGCACAGACTTGAAGAGGCTTTCCATATATCTGACAAGGTTATCGTTATGGATAAAGGCATAGTAATTGCCGAAGATAAGCCTGAAAAAATTGGCAGAATATTAAAAGAGAAAAATCACGATATGTACGAAGCACTTCCTACACCTGTGAAAGTATATGAAGCTGTTTCGGATGATGAAAATTGTCCTGTGACGGTGCGTGAAGGACGAGTATGGCTTGAAGAATATTGTTTTTCGCATCCGCCTAAAACAGAACTTATTTCAAAAGATATTAATGATGAGGTAGAAAAAGAAACCGTTGTTGAGCTGAATGATGTCTGGTTCAGATATGAAAAAGAGTCTCCCGATGTAATAAAAGGCTTAAACTTAAAAGTAAAAAAAGGTGAGCTTTTCGCACTGGTTGGAGGTAACGGAACAGGTAAATCAACGGCGCTGTCCCTGATTTCAGCGTTGAATCGTCCATATAGGGGAAGGGTTTTAATAAAAGGTAAGGAGATTTCAAAACTGAATGATTTTCACGGAAAAAACCTTGGTATGCTTCCGCAAAATCCTCAAAGTATATTTGTGAAGAAAACTGTATATAAAGATCTTCTTGAAATACTTAAAGAAAGCAGTTTGTCCAAAGAGGAAAAAGAATTAAAGGTTCAAAATACAGCAGCCTTATGTCAAATAGACAACCTGCTTTCAAGGCATCCTTACGACTTATCCGGAGGCGAAGGGCAGAGGGCGGCTCTTGCAAAGATTCTTTTGTTGTCTCCGGAAATATTACTGCTTGATGAGCCTACAAAAGGTCTTGATGCGCATTTTAAGCTTATTTTTGCAGATATTTTGGCGGAACTGAAAGCAAAGGGAGTAACCGTTATATTGGTTTCCCACGATATTGAGTTTTGTGCAGAATATGCAGACAGATGTGCCCTTATGTTTGACGGTAATATAACAAGCGAAGGAAAACCCGGAATTTTCTTTGGCGGGAAGAATTTCTATACCACAGCGGCAAATCGTATGGCAAGAACCACAATTCCCGAAGCATTACTTCCCGGGGATATCATAAAAGCACTTGGAGGAAAAGTAAAGAAAAGGGAAAAGACGGATTTTTTCGACAACTTTGAAAAGGTGAAAGAAATTGAAGCTAAAAAGGAAAAAAAGAAAATTCCTTTTGCAAGGATAATTGTGGGAGCTTTATTCGCTTTACTTTTCATACTTACAAGCATTACGAGCGGAACTGACTTTGATGTTTTGGGTGTTTCAAATTACAGCTTTATAACACCGAAATTTCTGAAAGCAGCAATGGTTTTTGAAATAATGGCGGCATTCATTGCTTTTTTTCCGGACAAAAAAATCGGAACAGACATAAAGGATGTAAAAAATAGTGACGGAAAACTTGCTAAACGCACCTTGATTTCCGCCACCCTGATTTTTCTGGCAATTCCTCTCACAATGTATCTAGGAATTAAGTTTTTTGGAGGCAGAAAGTATTATTTCACAAGCCTTTTGATGTTATTTGAAACCATGATTCCGTTTTTTATGGTGTTTGAGAGCAGAAAACCAAAAGCAAGAGAGCTTGTTATAATAAGTGTATTATGTGCCATAGCGGTAGTGGGAAGAACTGCATTTTTCGCACTTCCTCAGTTTAAGCCGGTTGTGGCATTGGTAATACTTGCAGGCATATGCTTTGGAGGAGAAACAGGATTTTTGGTTGGGGCGGTAACAGGCTTTATATCAAACTTTTTCTTCGGTCAGGGACCATACACTCCCTGGCAGATGTTTTCATTCGGAATAATCGGTTTTCTTGCTGGAGTTTTATTTAAGAAAGGGCTTTTGAGAAGAACAAGAGTATCCTTGTGTATATTCGGATTTCTGGTAACCTTAATAATTTACGGAGGGATAATGAATCCTGCGGCGGTTATTATGTGGCAGAATAAAATAACAAAAGAGATGCTTATATCTTCATACATAGCGGGACTTCCAATGGATATTATCCATTCATTATCAACTGTGTTTTTCCTTTGGTTTATGGCAGAGCCTATGATAGACAAATTTGAACGGGTAAAAATAAAGTACGGACTTATAAGATAATAAAAAATCCCCGAAAATGGGGATTTTTTTCTTGTGTTTTATAAATTGAGATGTTATAATGGTTAAAATGACAAAAATAAAGATTTTTCGCAGAGAAACGGGGATTTTACTATGAAAAAAGCAAATTCAACAGCTCTTTTGCCGATAGGCGTATTTTTGGTTTTGTATTTGGGGTTAGGCATAACTTTTGAATATATTATGAATATCCATATGGGATTTTATAATATTCCCATTGTTGTGGCATTCCTTGCGGCGTTGCTTGTTGCTTGCTTACAGAACAGAAAGGTAAGCTTTGAGGAAAAAATAGCAATAATGGGGAAGGGAATTGGTGATCCCAATATTGCAACTATGATACTGATTTTCCTTGCAGCCGGTATTTTTGTGGGAGTTGTAGGAAGAAACAGTGCAGAAAGCGTTGCATATTTCATGCTTTCGATAATCCCGGCACAATATGCAGTGGCGGTACTTTTTGTTGTAGGTTGTTTTGTATCGGTTTCTATGGGTACATCGGTTGGAACTATAACGTTGTTAACGCCTATTGCTTATGCAGTAGCTGAAAGTTCGGGATTTGATTTACCCTTGTGTGTTGCTTCCGTTATGGGCGGAGCGATGTTTGGAGACAATCTTTCATTCATTTCTGATACAACTATTGCCGCTTGTAACGGTCAGGGTTGTAAAATGAAAGATAAGTTTAATGAAAACTTTGCGATTGCACTTCCGGCAGCTTTGGTAAGTGTTGTTTTGTTACTTGTTTTATCATTTAACAGTGAACTGAACGGAACGATTGAAAACACATACAACCTTATTCAGATTATTCCTTATCTTTTGGTTTTGGCAGGCGGCATTATTGGTATAAATGTGTTTGTTGTGTTGCTTATAGGCATTTTGTCCGGCTCTGCGATTATGCTTGTAACAGGAGAAACCACATTCACCGAATTGCTCACCAATATGGGTGGCGGAGCATCGGGTATGTTTGAAACAGTAATTGTGGCGGTTTTAGTGTCGGCAATTTGTGCTCTGATTCGTGAAAACGGAGGGTTTGAGGCATTACTTAACGGAATTAAACGTACCTTCAAAGGAAAAAAAGGCGGTCAGTTGGGAGTTGGTATTTTGGTTGGTGCACTTGATGTGGCAACAGCAAACAATACCGTGGCTATTGTAATGGCAAATCCCATAGCAAAGGAAATGGCGGAAGAGTATAACATCTCTCCGAAAAAGACGGCTTCGTTACTTGATACATTCTCATGTGTATTTCAGGCGATAATTCCTTACGGTGCACAGATGCTCGTGGCTATTTCAACGGTAAATGAGCTTGGCGGAAGTATTTCGGCATTTGATATTATTCCGAAACTGTTTTATCCTTACCTTCTTGCCGTAAGTTCGCTGATTTTCATATTCGTTATACCGTCTAAGAAATCAAAAGAAAATAAAATGTTTTAACAGAGGTGTAATATGGAAAGAGCAGATAAAAAAGTAATAGATTATTTAATGAGTAATTTGTTTTGCGAAGAAACAAATTTGTTTTATGATTATATAGTGCCTGAAAAACGCGGAGATTTTAAAGCATATCTTCCTTCCTTGGAATACATAAATAAAAACATCCCCAATCCCTGCGGTTGGGGAACAGGAATGGAAGACTCCATGATTAACGGAAGCGTAATGCTGGAAGCGGCGGTTTTGGGATATGAGTTAACAAAAGAAGAAAACTTCAAGAGCCTTGCAAAGAAATTTTTCAAAGGTCTTAA
Source organism: Clostridia bacterium (assembly GCA_045644565.1). Taxonomy (GTDB): domain Bacteria; phylum Bacillota; class Clostridia; order CAKSNL01; family HGM11501; genus HGM11501. The sequence continues at coordinate 10,198 of JAZRHF010000105.1, forward strand.
GCTTTGTGCTTCGATATCGGAAAGCGAGGGATTTTTGGCAAGAAGCGTTTCTCCTGTTGACGGAAAAACCCATTATATAGATTCCTCGAGAGATCAGTATACACACTGGATTTTTTCCGTTTCCAAATATTTTGAAAGCGGGTATGCTGAAAAAGATGACATGGATTTCATCAAAAAAGCATTAATCGGATTTGCGAAACGTGCAAAAAGAAATGTCTGTGAGGAAAAAGGTTGGAATTTACTTCGTGAAGACGGCGGAACGGGCTTTGTCACAGCTCTTTGGAATGCAGCCGCCCATGAAATGATGCGACTTCCCATGTTCTATCTTGCTGCATGGAAAATCGGTGGTGACGAAAGCTTTAAGGAGGATTACTTAAGGTTCAGAGATGAGGGGCTTTTGGCATCGGAGGAAATTTTGTACAAAGATAATATGCGTCCCTTCGCTTTCGGACAGATGCAGCTTTCACTTAAATATTGCTATGACCATGACGAGGATTTATCTTTCCGTGAAAGATGCTTAAAGCTTATCAAGCAAAATGCGGAATACGGATTAAATAAGGCTATAAATTCCGCAAAAGAAAACTTAACCGAAGAAAATTTTTCAATCATTCATTCAAAAGCAACACCCTGGAATGAAACTCCTGCGTGGTTTAACGGATATTTGTCGGACTATGCTTATTTTGTACCTATGCACTATAAGTCTCTTTTTCCGCAGGGCTTAAAAGGAGCGTGGCATATAAGAGATATAGGGGATGCGGCATCAATTTATCTTAACAGCCCTGATGCTGAATACAACAAGGAACTTAAAGAAGCGGTTATTCATGCAATGGAATATGTTGATACGGAAAAATATAATTCCGATGCCGTGTGCTATCTTTTGATACCATATTATAAGCTTTTGAAAATGGAAATATAGTACCAATTTTTGTAATATAGTTTGTTGACATCAAGATTCCTTCGTGATAATATGATGTTAAGACAGGAGGTATAATATGGAAAAAATAAATATAGTAATAGACAGCATTTGCGAAACCCCTTTTGTAAATAATGACAGAATTTATCAGGACGGAACAACGCCTATGTACCGTGATAAGGACGGCTCACTTTGGGCAATGAGCGGACATTCTCATATGGGTGAGATTGCAATGTTCAAAGGAACAAGCCTTGACGACATTAAAAAAGTATACCCCATAAATCTTAACTTCTGCGTTGGACATGAGGACTTTGCTTTTGCAGGAGTTCGTTATCCCGAGGGGGTTAAGGCAAGAGGCAGTATTTGGCCTTTTGGTCTTTACATTTGTCCTGTGACAAACCGCTTTTTCTGTTTCTTCCACAACGAAACAGGCTGGAACGGAAAAGGCACCGGCTATGATGCTGAAGGCTACTCCGATATTCCGAAATTAGACTGGGATTTTCGTCACATCGGTCTTATGCATTCCGATGACGAAGGTAAAAACTGGACCTTTGACCGTTGGGTATTAACATCGGAAGAGGTTTGCTTTACAGACAAATTCAATCCCGGAGCAGGAAATGTTTTGGGACAGAAGGGAGATATTTTCTCCTGCGGAAGCGGAGACTTCTCTACATATATTGACGATGAATATATTTACATATTCTATAATATTATCCGTGCAAACAGAGCTATTGAAGGTCTTAAAAACTGCGACGTTTATGTTGCCAGAACAAGACGCAGAGAAGACGGCATAATGGGAGACTTTGTAAAGTATTACAACGGTTCATTCTCCGAACCCGGAAACTTTGGTAAAGAAACTCCCGTTGCATATAATTCATGGCACCCCAGAATACTTTATATTGAAAAATACGGAGTTTATTTAATGACCGCATCCTATGCCGATCCTACTTCAACAAACGGTATGGTAAAGCACGAAACACAGATGCGTATAAGTAAGGATTTAGTAAACTGGGGAGATCTTTACGTTCAGGAATATGAAGGCAAGCCCTTCGGAAATCACTATGTTGCACTTGTGTCAGAAGATACCGACACTCAGCCGAGCTTTGCAAAAGGCGACAAGGTTTCCTTCCTTACTAACCACAACGGAACAGATGTAACAAGATATAAGGCACATATTGAATAAAAACTTTACAAAAAAGGTATACTGCTGTATAATTAAGGCAGTATACCTTTTTTGTATAGGAGGAATAAAAATGGATAGGAAACGCTTTGAAAATCCCGGTAACGAATACCGTGCAAAACCTTTCTGGTCCTGGAACGGAAAGATTGATATAGAAGAAATTAAAAGACAGGTAAAAATCCTTAAGGAAATGGGATTCGGCGGCTATTTCATGCATTCAAGAGTCGGTCTTATAACAGAATATCTTGGGGATGAGTGGTTTGATATTATAAATGCCTGCTCTGAATACGGCGACGAAATCGGAATGGAAAACTGGCTTTACGACGAAGACAGATGGCCCTCGGGAACCGCAGGCGGAATTGTAACCGAAAACAAGGAATACCGTCAGAAGTTCATAAGAATGAATATGGGGTTAACTGATAATGCCTTTATTGCATTTACCTGCCGTCTTGACGGAGTTGATGTATATGATATCGAGCCTTATGATAAAGATAAGGTAACAGGTAAAGATGTAATTTCCTTTGAAATTATCGAAAGACCCTGTAGCCCGGAATATAACGGAAATACATATCTTGACACAATGAAAAAGGAAGCAACCGAGGCTTATATCAAGTCCACACACGAGAAGTATAAAAAATATTGCGGTGAAAAAATCGGCAGCAGTATAAAAGGTATATTTACAGATGAGCCTCACAGAGGAGAACTTATGATTTCTGTTGTAAGAGACGGTATGGATTATACTTACTGTGCACCTTACACAGACGATTTCTTTGAAATTTTTGAAAAAAGATGGGGATACGAAGTCGGAGGCCAAGCGGTCTT
>JAZRHF010000106.1:0-8002 GCA_045644565.1 Clostridia bacterium
GCTTCATCTTACGACGGTGCTTTACATCATCACTCATAGGCTGGATATCTCCTGCCGCAGTAAGTGCCATTCTTGTAAAGAGAGGTCCGAAAAGTTCATATATAAGAACTGCAAAAAGTGTTATATTTCTTATTAATGTACCCTGTCCTCCGGGAAGTGCCATTGCAGTAGCACACATACCAAGTGCAACACCTGCCTGCGGAAGAAGTGTTATACCTAAATATTTGCATATTTCAGGAGAACACTTTGTAGCTTTTGCACTTGCAAAAGAGCCGAAATATTTACCGAGTGAACGGAAGATTATGTAAACTGCACCGATTACAACAATTGCCCAGTCTGTAAATACATTAAGTTCAAGCTCTGCACCGCTTATAACAAAGAAAAGAGCAAAAAGAGGTGATGTCCACTTATCAGATGCCGCCATAAGGTCATGAGAAAGTGAACAGATATTGCAAAATACCGTTCCAAGCATCATGCACACTAAAAGAGAAGAAAATCCTACGTGCACATGACCTATTTCAAACTTAATCATAGAAAGCGAAGATGTTAAGAGTACCGCACCGATAGTTAAGTTGAGGCGGTTTGTGTTAGAATTAAACAGTTTTTCAAGCTGAGTCAATACCCATCCCATAACAGCACCAAGAATCAAAGACGCAACGATTTCTATCAACGGATTCACTATAATGGATATCAAATCCGTGCTTCCGGAAATAATTGTTTTTGATATACCGAAGGAAACTGCAAAAACAATAAGACCAACAGCATCATCAAGTGCAACAATGGGAAGAAGCAAGCTTGTCAAAGGGCCCTTTGCCTTATACTGTCTTACTACCATAAGTGTTGCCGCAGGAGCCGTTGCTGTTGCGATAGCTCCCAATGTGATAACCTGAGGAAGTGCAAGTTTATCGGGCATCAGAAGATGAATTCCGTATAAAGCCAGGTCTACAAACAATGTTGCTACAAGTGCCTGGAAAATACCTATAACAAGTGCCTGCTTTCCTGTTTTCTTAAGCTCCTCAACTCTGAATTCGTTACCTATTGCAAAGGCAATAAAACCAAGAGCAACCTCAGAAACTATTGAAAGACCTTCCATCTGTTCCATTGATCCGAAACCAAGACCTTCAATTCCGCATCTTCCGAGTACATAAGGTCCTACAAGTACACCTGCAATCAAATATGCTGTTACTGCGGGAAGCTTTAATTTTTTCATAAGTCTGGTCATCAAAAGTCCTGCAAGAAGGGCAATTGATACCGATAATAATGTTGTATTCATATAAAACTCCTTTTAAGCCCACAAAAAACGACTTGACGGGCAAGTCGTTTTACGCGGCTCTGTTATTTATTTTTAAGCCTTATAAATAATATCACAACGCATTATAAAAATCAACTAAAATAACCACCAAAAAAACGAAGCCCGAGGGCTTCGTTTTATGCATTTTAATCGTTATATTATTTATGTTTTATCCTTTAGACTAACAAGATATTTTCAGCTTTCAAGGGTTTTTAATATGCCTTCTGCTATTCCCTCTGCCATTCTGTAGAGAAAGTCGATATCCATGAGATTTTCAAGTTCTTCCGCATTGGTTAAGCATCCGCCTTCTACAATAACCGCAGGCATTGCAGTTCCCCTTATTACAGCCATGTTTGTTCCGTCACGAAGCCCTTTATCTTCCGTCCCTGCAGACAAAGTCATTTCCTTCAAAATATTTGAAGCGAGCTTCTTTCCCTCTTTACTTCCGAGGCTATAGAGCACCATTGAACCTTTATAATCCGGATTCGGTATACTGTTATTATGTATGGAAACAAAAAGCTCGGCATTACACTTGTTGGCAATTTCTGCTCTTTCGCTAAGCCCCAGATATGTATCATCCGACCTTGTCATTACAACTTTAACATTCTGACTTGCAAGCATCTCAAATACCAAAAGAGTAAGCGTAAGGTTCATATCCTTTTCGCTTGCAAGAATAGTCTTACCATCCTCTGCATACCCAAGTGAACCCGGATCTCTTCCGCCATGCCCTGCATCAAGAACAACTATCCCCGAGTTACTGATAACTTCTGTTTTAATTGTCTCCTTAACCGTAAAGGAAACACTTTGTGCATTTACGGTAAACTCCGCATTCTTTTTAAGGTTTATGGTTATTTTCTTCCCTGATATAACCACGTTATCAATAAGTTCATCTCCTATGGAAACAGTTTCATCTTCAAGGGCTACGCTGGATTCAAAAACCTTCGCATTTCCGCTTCCGGACACATATTTTATGCTTGTCCCTTCCTTAAAATCCATTCTGTATCCCGAAAGACCAATGTAGTCAAAGTTGCCTTTTTCGCCATAAATCTTAAACTTAATAAGTCCGCTGTCTTCTGTAATAATATATCTCGGAAGAGTTTCATTTTCCGCTACAATTCTCACAAAATTCTGATGGTCTCCATACCTGATTTTTGAAACTTCCCCACCTTCGTAGTTTGCATTTTTTACTGCCAGCGAAGCGTTTTGTATATCAAACACCATTCTTGTAGGTTCTTTAAGTGTCATCGTTCTTAAAGCAGTTTTACCGGATGATGTCATGGTAAGAAAGTCATAACCTTTTTCTTTTCTGAAAGTTACATTTTCTATAATTGCGGGAGGAACATCCTCGGGAGAAGATATATATACACTCCTTGTTTTATCATCCCACGATACCTGTGAGCCGATAGCTTCACCAATAAATCTCAAAGGAATCATTGTTCTGTCATTTACTATTACCGCGGGAGAATCAAGCCTTACCCCCATTCCGTTAACCTGTGCCACATCCGAATCAATCTTCATTTCGATTGTAATATCCTTATAAGTAACACCCACGCTTCTCTTTGCTGCATCCCATGTTACCTTCGCACCCATTTCTTCAAAAACAGCCCTGGCAGGAATCATAGTGCGATTATTCAAAATAAGAGGCTTGGGATTAGTTTCAACAATATTCCCGTCAAGATAGAGGATTATGTCGTTATCCGCATAAGCAACCATATTCATAAATACAAATATAATCGCTAAAGTTAGTGCTAAAATCTTCTTCATTTTTCTTCCCACCGACAAATAAAATCTTGATTTTATTATACATGAAATCTGTCGAAATGTCAACGAAAGCATAAATCCATTTTTTTCTTTTTACATAAAATTTACAATTTTTCAAATAATAATATCGGTGATAATATGATTAATTTGTTTATAAGAACCGTAATTCTTTATTTTTCGATGATTTTTGCCATGCGACTTATGGGTAAAAAGCAGGTCGGAGAACTTCAGCCCAGCGAATTGGTTGTTTCTATGGCCATATCGGATCTCGCTTCAATTCCCATGCAGGATACAAATCAGCCTCTTTTAAGCGGACTTATACCTATTGTAACATTGGCATGTCTTGAGGTTATTCTTTCTTTTCTTTCTCTTAAAAGCAGCTTCGTCCGTACCATCATAAGCGGAAGACCCTGTATTTTAATCCGTCACGGAAAAATTATGGAAAAGGAGCTTGAAAAAATGCGATACAGCATACAAGACCTGACAGAGGAATTAAGAACTTCAGGATATCCCGATATAAGCGAAGTGGAATATGCCATTCTTGAAACCACCGGTGCTTTAAACATAATCCCCGTGTCTGAAAAAAGACCATTAACTCCGGAAGACTTAAACATTATAACCGAGCCTTCAAAGCTTACAATTACCGTTATTTCAGACGGAGTTTTATTGAAAGAAAGTCTTAAAGGGACAGGACATACCGAAGAATGGCTTTTTTCTCAGCTTAAGAAAAGAGGCATCAAAAAAATCGGCGACGTATTTTTTGCTTCCGTATCGGGAAATGAGCTTTACGTTCAGAAAAGAGGTAAAAAATGAAAGGATTTATTGCTTCTGTAACTCTGCTCTCATCCATTTTACTCATAATATTTCTTTGCGGTTTGCATTTAACCAAAACCGTTACTGCTCTTACAGAATTTACCGTAGTAATCGAAAAAGCCCTGGATGAAGAAAATTATAAAAAAGCATTAAAATTAACCGAAACATTTGAAAAAAGGTTAAAAAGTGAGGCTGAATATCTTTACTACTGCTCCGACAGAGCTCCTATTGATAATGCGATAACAGAATGTGCCAGAATGAAAAGCTATATCAAAGCAGAAGATAAATCCGAGTCTTCCTCTGCACTTTCAGGCATAAGAGCTACATTGAAAAAAGCTCTTGAAAAATCAATTATATTCAAATAAAAAGATATCCGCCGAAGCGGCGCCCTCACTTAGGGATTATTCGTTTCAAAAGCATAATTTTGGCACATAACTGTGTTAAAAATTCCCCATATCCGTCAGGATAATGGGGAATTTTTGCCTTGTTCTGCACTCAAAATAATGTTTTTGAAATGCTTCGCAGTTTTGGATTAGAGATTTTTAGATTTAAGACAAGACATAAAAATCCCGATATACTAGCGTATTTCGGGATTTTTTTGCGCCGTATTAACGGAAAATATCAAGCCAAAACCGATTCATCCCCAAGTGAGGACGCCGAAGCGGATATCTTTTTATTTAAGGCTGACACGGATTACTCTTACTTTTCCGCCTGTTTTTTTATCAGCATACAAAGCAATCGTATTGATGTCCCAATCTCCGGATTTAATGTTATCTGAAAGATCCTTTAATGTAGTGATATTCCATTCGCTTTTGGATACAAATTTATAGACAATGGTAACATTTTCATCCATGTCGTAATTTTTGCCTTTGATTCTGATTCTTGTATCGGTATAGCTTTCTATTTCGGTAGAGGAAGAAACCTCTGTAAGTCCTTTTATGTCTTTTATTTTATTGTCTTTAATAAGAGCCATTACAGCTTCACCTTTAACAAAGTTCCATCCTGCACTTCCGCTGTATGAAGAAGTTCCCCCTGAAGACTTAAGCTCATAGGTGTAGTTTGATTCATCATCTTTCACAGCCTTTGTCAATATACCGAAGGTATAAGCATCGTTTGTAATATTCTCAACATATATAACAGCTATATCTTCAAGATCGTTTGCATATTCCACATGAATAATATCAGATGCGCTCAGAGATTTTACATTTATATCCTTGAGATTTATTTTTCTTACTACAGCTTCCTTATATTTTTCGGAATATACACATTCTAAAATCGAATAATTCTGCTGAAGCTTATGGTCTGCATATGAAGGAACACTCTTGTCAAATTCTCCCGTGAGCTTGTTTTCCTTAGCGGCTTCAAGCTTTACCGTGCCATTATGAAGACCTGTAATATAGAAGAATTTACCGATTCTTTCTGCATAGTCTGTATCAGAATAATCCTTATCGGTTTTATAGGTCACATTTGCGCCGGAAGCTAACAACATGTTTACAAAATATTCTTTTTTGCCCATGGTATCTTCTTCATTTGAAAGAGCAGTATATGCTTTAAGAAGCACACCCATATCCCCTAAAGTTCTTCCGTCGCTGTCAACTACATCAACGACAGAGCCGTCATTTCCGAAAAGAAGGGTTATTCTGTCATAAATTTTGAAAGAACCGGGAGAGTCATCAAGCTTTGCCTTAGCACTCATTCCGAGAGAATTATATGTGGTTCCCGAAAGGACGATTCCGGTTATATTTTCCTTTGAAGGAACAGCCTTTTCATAAATACCTGTTGCACGCTCCGTATAAACATAAAGTCTTTCGGTTACTTCGTTAAAATAGCATACGTCATATTTTTCTATTTCTGTTATTTTAGCTTCTTCACCGTCAATCGTTACATTTACATTTTCAATATTTCCGAAAAATTCATAAACCTGTTCGTAATTTTTGGTTATTGTAAAAGGTCCTTTAAGTTTATTTTCCTCAACATAGATATAATCCTCATAGACATACATCAAACTGCCCTGTGTGAAGGAAGAATAAAGTGCACCATAAGTAGATTTCGCACCTTTATAGTAAGCGGGTGTGTTTCCGTCCATATCAATATAGTAGCCTTCTGTAGTTTCAAACTTGTCTGCCGACGCTGCTTTAATCTTATAGCTTACTACGTCCTGCACGGAGGGTGTTACCATTACAATTTCCTTGTCTGAATTTATTCTCAAAGTCACTTTTTTTCCGAGATATTCATCCAAAGAAACCTTGCCTTTTTTATAAGAGCCTCCGCTGCTTACAACTTCATCTGCCGCTATACCTGAATTAACAGAATTAACACCGTAGATTACAACATCTTCAACCTTTGTAAGAACTTCGCCGAAGGATTCATAAATTCCGCTGTAATCTTCAACAGGCTCTTCTTTGTTTTCCTTTGTGCTGCTTTCTATATAGATATAGTCTCCATAGACATAAGCCTTGCTTCCCGCAGGAATCTGAGATGAAACGGATTGATAAGATACTTTTGCACCTTTATAGTAAATATTGCTTCCCGAATCCACTTTAATTTTGCCCTTTTCCAAAGTTTCCATTTCATCGCTATCGCAAGAAATCACAGTATAGAAAGAGGGTTCTTCACTGTCGGGAATTATCATAACAAGCTCATTATCAGAATTCACTCTTACAGTCGCCCTCATGCCGAGATATTCGTCTTTAAATGCCGTTCCCTTCTTAAATGTACCTCCGCTTGTTGCAACTTCATCCTTTGCAATTCCCGAATTTATTTCGTTTGTTCCGTAGAATATCACATCTTCATACTTCTTAAGCATGAAAGATCCTGCCTTTGATCCTTCCTTGGCAGACAAGGAATTGTAAATAACATATGCCGCAACTTCCCTGGTTATATAGTCATTCCTTCCGAATGTAAGGCCTTCGGTCAGTTCAAGTTCCGATGCCTTGTTTATATAGTCCACAGGCCAGTTGGTTCCTACTTCTGCTTCTGTATATCCAAGCGCTCTTATAATAATCGTAAGAGCCTGAGCATAGGTTATTTTTTCGTCCGCGCCGAAGCTTCCGTCGGGATAACCCGTTATAAGTCCCAAACCGGATGCTGTATTTATGTAGCCTATAGCCCAATGGGATGAAGAAACATCGGTAAACGTTTCCGAAGTTTTTGTTTTCGCCACATCTTCATAGCCGGAAAGTGCTATTATAATTTTTGCAAACTGTGCCCTTGTAAGAGGGTCTTTACTTCCAAACTCGCCGTTGCCGTAGCCCTTCAATATTCCCGCTTCCGAAAGTGTGACAATGGCTTTTCCGTATAAACTGTCGCTTGCTACATCCGTAAATGATGCCATTGATACCGTACTCATCAAAACAGCAATGCACAAAGCCAGCATTATTATTTTTTTAATCATTTAAGCTGTTCCTTTCCTTTTTGTTATTCTGAACGCAATGCGTCAATAGGATTAAGCTTTGATGCTTTTCTTGCAGGATTGAAGCCGAAGAAGAGCCCAACACCCATTGAGAATAACAAAGATAACATTATAATTCCTATTGTGGGCTTTGCAGTTATTCCGATAATTGAACCGACTATCACGGCCACGATTATTCCGAACACAACTCCAAGTACGCCTCCGCAAAAACTCAAAGTGGTTGCTTCAACTACAAACTGAAGCAGTATACTGCTTCTTTTTGCACCTATTGATTTTCTTATACCAATCTCTCTGGTTCTTTCGGTAACAGAAACAAGCATGATATTCATTATACCGATTCCCGCAACAAGAAGAGAAATTGCCGCAATTCCGCCCAATACCCCTGAAAGCATACCCATCATTTCGTCCAGTATATCAATTACTGACTGCATATTACTTACAGAGTATCTGTCCTCATCCTTGTATATATCGTACATGAATTTTTTGGCAGCATCGACAACCTTATCCACTGTTTCTGCCGAAGAAGCATCAAGAGTAAAGCTCGAAAGATTTCCTATTCCCAAAGCTTTAACGGCAGTTGTATAAGGAACATATGCACAGTCGTCAGAACCGTACTGTTCAACGTCATCAGTTTGTCTTTCCAACACTCCAACCACCGTAAAAGGAAGACCATTGACCTTGACTTCATTCCCCACCGCTTCTTTTACGCTTCCGAAATATTGAAT
>JAZRHF010000107.1:0-12769 GCA_045644565.1 Clostridia bacterium
TCTTCCCCTTCTCTTTCCACAACCAAAGAAAGATCGGGATCCGCACTGAAAAATCTGAAATCCAATATGTCACGGATTGCTTCGTTATTTATACTTTTCAAAAAATCGCCTGTCTTTATACCGACTTTGTCAGCAAGACTACCGTTAACTACCTCCGTAACAACCGGATAACTCATCATCAAAACTCCTTGGCAAGTGCAATTATTTTTTCAAGATATTTTCTCTGAATAGTAAATTCCGTAGAGCCGTTTCTTCTTACCGCATAATTCATAGCGTCATAGGGAATATACTCCGTAACGTCTTTTTTGCCGTTTCTTGTAAGTGTAATCCTGACATCAGCTTCCGCCTTTTCGGCCTTGAATCCGTATGCTATGCTGCCCTCATAGGAAAGTCCGACAAGAGATTCATAGAAATCCTTTAACTTCTCTTCGTCGATTGTTTTTCCGTTTAACGTATTCTCTTCGCCAAGAGTAAACTCAAAGGTTTCTCCAAAGCCTTCAATTTTTATCCCTGAAATTTCATTTATATAGTAAAGAACTATATGCTTGTCAACAAGGTCAAAAGCGGAACATTCTGTAAATTTAAGCACTTCCGAAGGAACGGTATAAGCGCCCTTAACACCACGCTTTTTTACATACACAGCAGTATTTCCTATTTTTTTACCGATTACGAATTTCTCAGTCACACCCGAAACTGTAACAGCAAAGCTTTTCTCACTGTCCTTAAATCCTGCCGTTTCATCATCCAGATAAGGATTATAGTAGGTGGCATCAATTCCGGAGATTGCCTGAAGCAATGACTGAACCGCTGTGTTTGAAGCATTTTCCCTGACGGGGCTTCTGAGCGCATAGGTAAACAGTGCCGCCGCATCATTACTTGAAAGCTCTGTGTCGCTTTTTCTCTCCACTATAATTATCTTTTCCTTGTCTGTTATGGTTACTTTGCTTACTGCTTCAGCATTTGCCGTTAACAAATTCATATTCAGAAAGGCTTTCATGCTCGCCAAGAGCATGCCTGCTTCCGATAAATCCATAGTGTATATGTTTTTATTATCCAAAGTAAAGTACATCTTGATATTAACGACCGGATTTCCAAGCTTTATGAATCCTGTTGAACCGCTTACTGTTTCGTAGTTAAGCTCTGCAACAGGCTTATCAAGACCGTAATTTTTAAGAGAAGAAGTATTATTCTCTATTTCGTCTATGGCTCTGGTTTCTTTTATCATGCTTTCTATAGCTATGATTGTGTTCCCCACAGTTTCGACTCTTTCATCAAAAACGCACATCCACTGTCCGTTTTCTTTTTCAAAATTAAATACTCCTTCGCCGTTTTTAAGCGTAATTTTTTTAATATCCTCATCCACCGTTTTAACGGTGAATCCCTCCGGCATCATGTCCTCTTCGATAACTTCCTGTTCTTTTTCAGGCATATTCAAAACATAATAGGTTCCAAAAGCCAGAGCTATAACCAAAAGGACTAAAACTATGCGACCTGCCAATTTCACAGACGGCGCCTCCTAACATATATTACAATGCCGAGTATAAACATAATAACAGGAATAACTATTACAAGACCTGTTATGGTAAGTATAAGTTCATTTTTCTCAAACATTTCCATCTTTTCTTTAAGAACATCCTTGGCTGCAACAGAAATGGGTGCATCCTCTATTCCTGACATATAATTGATGCTCTTTATAGCAAGATTCTTATTTCCGTAGTCTGAAGACGAATCAAAGAAGCGATCCAAAATCAGGTCACAGGAGCCTGCAACCAAAAGTCTTGCTGTGGTTTCGCTGTTAAACAAAGGATTTTTTCTTAAATATACTAAAAGATTAAGTTCGCCTTCTTTGTCAACTTTATAGTTTTCTCTTGAATTTTTGGATGCCCAGGCTTCACGGCTCATGGAAACGCCGGTACTGCTTGTTGAAACAAGCACATTTGCCTCAATTTCATTCTTTTCAATAATTTCCACGGAGTTTGTTTCGCCTTCAATTACACGGATTTTAGTTCCGGTTGAAACGAAATAATCACTCATTGCATGCTCCTTCAAAACACCCATAAGGTAGTTTCTTTCGGGACTGCTTGCAATATAACCGCTGTCGGAATCGGATACGCAGTCGTTATTTATTCTGACACCCCAGTTTCTCTCAAAATAAGCATTTATGTTATTAAGTTCCTTTGTGGGGTTTGAATAGTACTGCACTCTTCCGCCTTTTTCAAGGAAATCGTCAAGTTTTTTTATCTCAACATCCGTAAAATCATTGGAGGGACCGACAAACAACAGAACGTCTGTATCCCCGGATACTTCAGCAGTTGCAAAGTTGACATTCTGCACAGTCATACCTTCCATGTAAAGCATTTCCATAACAAAGTCGAGACACATAGGATTTTCTGTCATTTCACCATGACCTATTGCCACGCTCACCGTAAGGGGATCATCACTGGTAACATATCTTATTGCCGCAGCAACATAGCCCTCAAGGTAGTTCACCGCTCTGCTTATTCTTTCGCTTTCAGAGGCAGTTCTTTCGATAAGGTCTTTTCTTACAACCCTCACCTTGGCTTTTCCGTTTTTATCGGTACTTGCCACTACCACGTTATTATAGCCTTTTATCTGGTATCTGTTTGCAAATCCGGGATCGGTATCAATATTTACCTCTTTAACCGTTATGAGATCCGATTCCTTTGTAAATGCTTCAAGAATTTCCTGATAGCTGTTATTTCTGTTCTGTGCATTTGTGGCATAATATATTTCAATTTCTCTGTCAACGGAAGCCACAAGTTCCTTTGTTTCATCTGCAAGGCTGAACACTCCGCCTTTTGTAAGGTCTATTTTAAGGTCTGTCTTTTCTCCCAAAACAGAGAAGAATACATTTACAAGTATAACCGCCGCAAGCACAAGTGCTGTAAGAGCTGCACCCTCTATGCGAAATTTCATTTTTTTATTCTTCATCAAAGTGCACCTCCTACCATCTTCTTCTCTCTACACTTAAAACTGTAAGGTAGATGAATAACACCGCTATGCTTATATAATACACGATGGAAGAAATATTCAGTATTCCGAAATAGAAATTTTCAAATCTCGATACAAAGGATATGCTTCCGAGAACCTTATAAAGCACAGGATTCTGAATTGCGGGAACTACCAAAACCTCTATTGCCAGCATTGCAATAAATGTAGCAAAGGTTATAACCGCAGATATTACCTGATTTTCCGTCATAGACGAAATATAAAGTCCGATTGATGCATATACGGCACTGTATAACAAAAATCCGAAATATGCCAATACCGTTGTTCCGAAAGCGGGATTTCCGTTTATCACAAGTATAGCCAGATGAGGAAGAGTGAAAAACAATGCTATCACCACAAGACCCATTACCGCAAAAAATTTACCCAGTACGATATCGGTTGATGTAACGGGGCTTGTAAGAAGAAGCTGGTCTGTTTTTGCCGCTTTTTCCTCCGCCATAAGTCTCATTGTCAAAAGAGGCATGAGACAAACCATGGCATAGGCCATTAACAGAAATGAGTGGGAAATATTTGAGCTTATCATTCTGTATATGTTGATATAGCAGAATATCCCCGAAAAAATCAACACAAATATTCCGAGGAACACATAGCCCATGGGATTGTTAAGATAGTTGTCCAATTCTCGTTTAATTATCGCTTTCATCTTTATCCCCTCCCACATATTTAAGGAAAATATCCTCAAGATTCAGACTGTCAAGTCCAAAATATTTTACCGCCACATTTTTTTCCGCAAGACGGCTCATAATGGAACTTCTTATGTCCTTTGTTGTATGAATAAGAAGTTCACTCACGCCTTCCTCTTCACATCCGAGATCTTCTATACTCTCCACACCGAATACCACGGATACCATTTTTATAAGGCTTTCAGAATCTCCTTCAGCTTTAAGGCGGAGACGATTTACATCCTCAAACTCTGAAATAAGCTTATCGGTAAATGCGGCAGCGGCAATTCTTCCTTTGTTTATGATGATTACCTTTTCACAAACCGCACTTACTTCGGACAAAATATGTGAGCTTAAAATAACGGTGTGCTCTTTTCCGAGTTCTTTGATAAGATTTCTTATTTCAATAATCTGTACAGGATCAAGTCCTACCGTAGGCTCGTCAAGAATCAGTATCTCGGGATTTCCCAGCAAAGCCTGGGCAAGTCCCACTCTCTGACAGTAGCCTTTGGAAAGATTTCTTATAAGTCTTCCCTTCACATCCAGAATTCCGCACTTTTCGCATACCTCGTTGATATGAGCTTCCTTCTCGCTCACTTCGCCCTTTGCGGCCTTTCCGGAAAGCTTAAGTCCCTTTAAGTCAGCCACAAATTCAAGGTACTCCGATACCGTCATATTAACATAAAGAGGAGGCTTTTCAGGAAGATAACCTATATGTCTCTTTGCGGATATAGGGTTTTTCATCATGTCTTCCCCGTCGATTAATACCTCGCCTTTATCAGAAGCAAGATATCCTGTTATAATATTCATTGTGGTGCTTTTACCTGCGCCGTTCGCACCCAAAAATCCCATTACCTCTCCCTTTTCCACACGAAAGGTTATATTGTTCAAAACCTTGTGTGAACCGAAACTTTTTGTGAGACCTTTGATTTCAATCATGACTTACAGTCCTTCCGAAAATTATTCTGTAACTTTAATGTGAAGCTCTTTAAGCTGTGCTTCGTCAACAACATCAGGAGCGTTGCTCATAAGTTCGGATGCATTCTGTACCTTGGGGAATGCAACAACGTCACGAAGGCTGTCTGCGCCGCACATAATCATTGAGATTCTGTCAAGGCCGATACCCATACCGCCGTGGGGAGCCGCACCGTACTTATATGCATCAACAAGGAAACCGAACTTAGCCTGAATTTCTTCTTCCTTAAGACCAAGTGCTTCAAACATTCTCTGCTGAAGAGCAGCATCTGTGATACGGATAGAACCGCTTGATAATTCTGTTCCGTTTAATACAAGGTCGTATGCCTTTGCACGAACCTTACCGGGATCGGTATCAAGATATTCGAGGCACTCATCCATAGGCATTGTGAAGGGATGGTGCATTGCATCCCAGTGATTTGTTTCTTCATTGTATTCGAAGAAGGGGAACTCTGTAATCCAGAGGAAGTTAAAGCCCTCGGGAATAATATCAAGCTTCTTTGCAACAGTAAGACGAAGTGAGCCAAGAGTGGATAAAACTGTGCTTGTCTTATCAGCAACGATTAAAACGGTGTCACCCTTCTTTGCTCCGATTTCAGAAAGTATAGCAGAAAGCTCGCCTTCCTTTAAGAATTTAGAGAAGGAACAAGTGGGCTCATCTTCAACCCAGCGAACATAAGCAAGGCCCTTTGCACCTATTCCCTTTACATATTCTGTAAGCTTGTCAATTTCCTTACGGGTAAGTACTTCTGCACTGTTTTCGGCAACTATTGCACGAACCGATCCTCCGTTTGCGATTGCACCGGAGAATACTGAGAATTCAGAATCCTTAACAAGATGAGAAATATCCTTAAGTTCCATTCCGAATCTTGTGTCGGGCTTATCCGAACCGTAGCGATCCATAGCCTCTGCGTAGGTCATTCTGGGAAGAGGAGTGGGAATGTCCTTATCAAGAACGTCCTTAAAGAGTCTCTTTACCAAGCCTTCACCGATTTCAAGAATATCCTCAACGTCTACGAAAGACATTTCAAGGTCGATCTGAGTAAATTCGGGCTGACGGTCAGCTCTTAAATCTTCGTCACGGAAGCAACGAGCAAGCTGAATATAACGGTCGAAACCGGAAATCATCAAAAGCTGCTTGTAAATCTGGGGAGACTGAGGAAGAGCATAAAACTTTCCTTCGTGAATTCTTGAAGGAACGATATAGTCTCTTGCACCTTCGGGAGTTGACTTAATCATCATGGGTGTTTCGATTTCGATGAAGCCGTTTTCAAAGAAGTAGTCTCTTGCACTCTTTGCAATCTTGCTTCTCTTTATAATGTTATCCTGAAGCACGTTTCTTCTAAGGTCAAGATAACGGTATTTAAGTCTCAATTCTTCGTTTACGTTGGTATCGTCCTTAATTTCAAAGGGAGGTGTTTCAGCCTTTGCAAGGATTCTTAAATCCTTAACATCAATTTCAACATTACCTGTCTTTATGTCGGGGTTTTTGCTTTCTCTTTCTCTTACAATACCCTTTGCCATAAGTACATATTCGCTGTGGCAAGTTCCCGCCTTTTCAAAAACAGCACGATCTGTGTTGTCGTCAAAAGCAAGCTGAACAATACCTGTTCTGTCTCGGAGGTCAATGAATATAAGTGTACCCATATCACGGATTTTCTGAACATATCCGCCAACTGTAACCTCTTTACCAACCTCTAAAACCTCACCGCAATAGCAGGTTCTTTTTAAGCCTTTCATGTTATCCATATTATCTACCTCTTTCGATTATTTTGATAAAAATTCGGAAAGCTCTGAAAGAGCAACTTCCGTCTGTTCGCCTGTTCCCATGTTTTTAACATTTGCTTTTCCTGTTTCAATTTCGTTGTCACCTAAAACAACAGAGTACTTTGCTCCGATTTTATCGGCATATTTCATCTGCGCCTTAACGCTTCTTGAAAGAAGCTCTCCGGAAACCGAAATACCCTTGCTTCTTAATTCATAAGCAAGCTTTACTGCTTCTCTTTCTGCACTTTCGCCCATGTGAGCTATGAAGATATCAGGACCAACATCTTCGGGAAGGGGTGCATTTTCTTCTTCCATAACCATAAGTAAACGCTCTATACCCATTGCAAATCCGATACCGGGAGTTGCATCTCCGCCGATTATTTCAACAAGGCCATCATATCTTCCGCCACCGCAAACCGTGTTCTGCGAACCGATTGCGTTTGTCGCCTTTATTTCAAATACGGTTTTTGTGTAATAGTCAAGACCTCTTACTATCGCAGGATCGATGTTGTACTCAATGCCAAGGTCTGTAAGTGCTGACTTCACGCCTTCAAAATGCTCACTGCACTCATCGCAGATATAGTCGATAAGACGGGGAGCACCCTCGCCTATCTTTCCGCAGATGGGGCTCTTACAGTCAAGAACTCTCAAGGGATTCTTTTCAAGTCTTCCGAGGCAGGTTTCGCAAAGCTCATCCTTATACTGTGATAAGTATTCACGAAGCTTTTCGTTATATGCTTTTCTGCATACGGGGCATCCGATGGAGTTTATGTTTATTGTAATGTTTTTTACAGAAAGCTCCTTTAAGAAAAGTGCCGCAAGGGAAATTATTTCCGCATCAATTCCGGGACCCTTTGCACCGTAAGCTTCTATACCAAGCTGATGGAATTCTCTGAGTCTTCCTGCCTGGGGCTTTTCGTGACGGTAGCAGGTGATGTCATAAAAAAGCTTATTGATAGGACTTTTTGCATATATGCCGTCCTCTAAAAATGCTCTTGCCGCACCGGCAGTTCCTTCGGGACGAAGTGTTATGCTTCTGTCCCCCTTATCAGCGAAGGTGTACATTTCTTTCTGCACAACGTCTGTTGTGTCTCCCACACCTCTCTGAAAAAGCTCGGTATATTCGAAAACGGGAGTTCTTATTTCCTTATAGTCGAAACGACGGCAGATGTCACGGAACTTGTCCTGTACATAGCGCCACTTCGGTACTTCCTCCGGAAGTATGTCGAGTGTTCCCTTAGGTCTCTTAATCATTTATATCAATCCTTTCTTGCCAAATACAAAAGCATTGCCGTGGGCACACTTTCGCATATTATCACCATTATATTCTATCCAAATATTTTAACCTTTTTTTCCTTTTTTGTCAAGCAAAACCGCCCTTATATTAATAAAAACTTCATTAATTATTTAAAAAAATCAGATTCACCTATTTTTTCTTTTTCCATACAATGTATTAGATTCGGAAAAGGAGTGTTTTTTATGAATAAAATCCGTTTTGCTTTTGTAGGAGGAGATTTAAGACTCGGTGCCGCTCATCTGTATGTAAAATCCATGGGCTACCCGTCTTCCACATTTTTATCCGAACGCTCGGAAGGCGTGGACCAAAAGGATAAATCCTTATTTTTCCCCGATGCCGATGTTTATGTTTTACCTCTCCCCTTAACAAGTGACAAGATCAATATAAATTCTCCCTTAAGTGATCTTTCCCTGTCATTTAAGGATTTTTGTTCCATGCTTCCCAAAGGAGCAACCGTTTTTGGTGGCCTTATTCCGGAAGAAATAAAAAACATGGCTGAGGAAAACGGCATTTCGCTTTATGATTATTACACCTCTGAAGAGCTTCAAATTAAAAACGCCGTTCCTACGGCAGAAGGTGCAATAGAAATTGCTCTTCGTGAAATGCCCATAACCTTAAGAGGAACAAAAAGTCTTTTAACAGGAACCGGCAGAATAAGCAAAGTAAGTGCACCCTTACTTTATGCTTTCGGAAGCGAAGTAACCGTTGCCGGCAGAAATCCCGAATCAAATTTGTGGAACGAAATGTTCGGCTACAAAGCGATTGATATAGCCTCAATTTCCGAATCTGCCAAAGAGTATGACATTATTTTTAACACTGTTCCCTCTAAAATTTTAACGGCAGAGATTTTAAGTCTTCTGAAAAAGGACTGCCTGATAATAGACCTTGCCTCCCGCCCGGGCGGAGTTGATCTGGATGCCGCATCCTTACTTGGAATCCGTGTAATATGGGCGTTGGGCCTTCCCGGCAAATGTGCTCCCGTAACATCCGGTCGTATTATAGGAAGCACCATTCTCAACATGTTAAAAGGAGGTGATTTAAACGGAAAATGATGACAGATTAAGGGTGGGATTTGCTCTTACAGGCTCCTTTTGCACCTTTTACCGTTGCATTACCCAGATGGAAAAGCTAATGGCTTCGGGGATTGAAGTTTATCCCATAATGAGCGAAAAAGCCTCAACCACCGATACCCGCTTCGGAAGTGCGGAAGACTTTAAGCGTCGCATAAAAACAATAACCGGCAAAGAGGTTTTGACAAAGGAAACAGAAGTGGAGCCTCTCGGTCCCAAAAAAATGATTGATGCTTTAATAATAGCACCCTGTACAGGAGCAACCCTCGCCCGCCTTGCAACAGGCCTCCATGAAAGCACCGTCACTCTTGCGGCAAAATCAGTTTTAAGAAATAATTCTCCCGTTATCATAGCCGTATCAACCAATGACGGACTTTCTATGAGTGCCAAAAACATAGGTTTTTTGCTGAACTCCAAAAACATATACTTCGTTCCCTTCGGTCAGGACGATTCCGAAAAAAAGCCAAGGTCACTGGTTGCCGATATGGATAAAATTCTTCCCACATTAAGCCTTGCCATGGCAGGACGGCAAATTCAGCCTATTCTGATATAAAGAAAAAAGCTTTCCGCCAATGCGGAAAGCTTTTTAATATGTATTTAATTATTATACACAACCCTGAGCCTTCATAGCTTCTGCAACCTTGATAAAGCCTGCAATGTTTGCACCTGCAACAAGGTCGTCGCCAAGACCGTATTCGTTTGCAGCCTTAACGGATGCATCGAAAATGTTCTTCATGATGGTCTTAAGCTTTTCGTCAACTTCTTCAGCGCTCCAGCTGTAACGCATGGAGTTCTGAGACATTTCAAGACCTGATACGGAAACGCCGCCTGCATTAACTGCCTTGGAGGGAGCAACGATTACCCCGTTTTCCTTAAGGTATGCAACAGCTTCGTTTGTTGTGGGCATGTTGGAAACCTCAACATAGTACTTAACGCCGTTAGCAACGATTTTTTCAGCTTCTGCCATTCCAACTTCGTTCTGAGTTGCGCAGGGCATAACAACGTCAACCTTCGCACCCCAGGGCTTTTCACCCTTGAAGAAGGGAACACCGAACTTATCTGCATAGTCTTCAACTCTGTTTCTGCAGGAAGCTCTCATTTCAAGCATGAAGTTAACCTTTTCTTCTGTGGAGATACCGTCTTCGTCGTAGATATATCCGTCGGGACCGGAGATTGTTACAACCTTACCGCCGAGCTCGTTAATCTTCTTAACAGTACCCCATGCAACGTTACCGAAACCGGAAATTGCAAAGGTCTTGCCCTTTATGTCATCGCCGAAATGCTTGAGCATTTCAACTGTGTAGTAAACTGCACCGTAGCCTGTTGCTTCGGGACGGATTAAAGGACCTCCATAGGAAATTCCCTTACCTGTAAGAACGCCTGTAAATTCGTTCTTAAGTCTCTTATACTGACCGAAAAGGTAACCGATTTCTCTTGCGCCTACGCCGATGTCACCTGCGGGAACGTCAAGGTCAGCACCGATGTGTCTGTAAAGCTCAGACATAAAGCTCTGGCAGAAACGCATAACTTCAGCGTCGGACTTGCCCTGAGGATCAAAGTCAGAACCGCCCTTACCGCCACCCATGGGAAGGCTTGTTAAGCTGTTTTTGAATGTCTGTTCAAAGCCTAAGAACTTAATGATACCGGAATATACGTTGGGAGCGAAACGGAGACCGCCCTTGTAAGGACCGATTGCAGAGTTAAACTGTACTCTGAAACCTCTGTTTACCTGCACCTTGCCGTTGTCGTCTACCCAGGGAACTCTGAATGTAATCTGACGCTCAGGCTCTACCATTCTTTCAACTACGCCTGCGTCAACCAAATCCTGTCTCTGATTGATTACGGGTTCGATGGTCTCAAGTACCTCTGTAACAGTCTGAATAAATTCAGGCTCTCCCGCATTTCTTTTCTTAACCTGTTCCAATACGTCGATTAAATACTGGTTTGTTAAGCTCATAACTATACCTCCAAAATACAAAACTTCCAATAATAATTTATTGTTATTCTTCAGTATACAGTATATTTTTTTCACTGTCAATAAAAAATCTTTTGCTTTTTTATCTCAATAAAGACTTTTTAAAAATTTGTCAAAGCATGGGGGAATATGAAAAAAACTTTTTGTATATTTTTTATACATAATTATGCTACTTTGTGAATAATTAAACATAGTTCCGATAAAAAAACAGCCAAATATCAATTTGGCTGTTTTCATCATTAATGAGCACGAATCTCTGTCCACGCATTTGCCCAGAGCTTTTCTGTCTGCTCGGGAAGATACAAGAATATTTCGCAACGGGACAGTTCTTCTTCAGCAGGATAGTAATTTGTGTTTTCCCCTATCTCGGCAGGAAGCATCTTAACCGCTTCGGTATTGGGTGATGTATATCCTGTTTCTTCTGCATTACGGAGGGCAATATCAGGACGAAGCATGAAATTCAGGAAAGCTTCTGCCAACTCCTTATGCTCGCTTCCTTTAAGGATAACCATTGTATCAATCGCAAGATTGCTTCCCTCGGAAGGAACTGCAACCATTTCAAGCATACCGCCGCTTTCAGCCACAGCTTTATTTCCTTCACCGGAAAATACAAGTGCCAATGCAGCTTCTTCGTTTAACATTTTATCCCTTACATCATCGCCCGCATAAGCACGAACAATATCCTTCTGCTTTATGAGAAGTGCTTTTGCCTCTTCAATTTCAGAAGCGTTATCTGTGTTGAGGGAATATCCGAGATACTTAAGAGTCATTCCTATGGTATCTCTCATACCGTCAAGCATAAGAATTTTACCCTTATACTTTTCGTCAAAAAGTATTCCGATGCTTGAAACCTCTTCTTCCACCATTTCGGTATTGTATAAAATAGCAAGAGTATTCATCATGTAAGGTATGGAATACTTGTTTTCAGGATCGTATGAAAGGCCTTTGTATGCTTCGTTTATGTAAGAAGCATTGGGTACATTTTCATAATTAATCTCATGAAGCATATCAAGTGCTATCATTTTTGAAACGGTATATTCCGAAGGGAATACAACATCATAGCTTGAAGATCCGGAATTCTGAACCTTAGCCATCATTGCCTCGTTACTGTCGAAGGTTTCGTATATTACACGGCAGTTATATTCTTTTTCGAAATCTTCAATAACTCCGTCAGCTATATACTCGCCCCAGTTAAATACTTTAAGTGTCTCTTTCTTCTCCCCACCGCATCCTGCAAGGAGTAAGGATGCCATAGCGACAACAAGTGCCAATGCCAAAAACTTTTTCACCTTTACCAATCTTTCCTTTCGTTTCATGATTTTAATATATAAACTCAATCCTCAGTCCATTTCACCAAGGGAGCTCATAACAATTGAAATAACCGTACTTCCTGCGGTTTCTGTTCGGAGTATTCTTTTACCGAGGGTAATAATCCTTGCACCAAGCTTCTTGCCTTCTTCAACCTCCGACTTATCGAAGCCGCCTTCGGGGCCTATTATAATGCCCACGCTTTTAACATCCGTCGGAATATCACGAAGACTTCCGTCAGTTGCTTCTTCATAAGGGAAAAGTGCAAGTTCTTTTTCCGCCAAGCTTTTTACCGCTTCCTTAAAGCTTATGGCCGGATGTACCTCGGGGATTATTCCCCTTCCGCACTGCTTTGCCGCCTCATAGGAAATTTTCTGCCAGCGGTCGCCCTTTTCGCCCTTTGCCACACAGCGCTTTGATAAAACCGGAACAATTTCGTATACGCCGAGTTCCACCGCTTTCTGAATGATGGAATCCATCTTTCCCGACTTCGGTATGCACTGATAAAGCGTAACTTTTGTGTCAGGCTCGGCAGGGCAAGGCTCGCTTTTTATAATCTTACAGATAACCTCTTCCTTGCCGATGGAATCTATTTCGCAGAAATAGTCCGTTCCCTCTTTATCACATATCTTTATTTCTTCGCCCTCGCGCATACGGAGCACTCTTGATATGTGGTTTACGTCAC
>JAZRHF010000108.1:0-5329 GCA_045644565.1 Clostridia bacterium
ATCAACCTTAAGATTATCGGCAAGAAGTTCTTCAATAACGGAAGAATCCTTACAATAGTCGTCTATATTGATAACCTCGTATTTTTTTCCTTCCAGCTTCATTTTTCCTGCCAGTATATTTACCAATGCAACAAAGTCTGCCGAGGTATATCCGTCAAAGGCAATAACCTTACCTTCCATTTCCTTGGCTAATTCTTCTACTATTGCTGTATTACCCTTTTTAAGTGAGCTTACGGTATTTTCTGAAAGCTCCGGAGTATTTATTGCACACTTATCATTATAGGGATGCGGATTAAACATAAAGCTCATTTTCTTTGTCTCCTTTAATTTTTGTAATTTCCGATTTTAATATGGCAATTATACCACCTGTCTGATATTAAAATCAATCAGACAGATGGTATAATTCCGGTATCAATTTTTTATCTGTGCCAGGATACAAATTTACTGCTAATCAATGTCGATTTCTATTTGCATATATCCTAAATCGATATCGTTTTCCTGAAACATTTCAAGAGCGCCGCTTATCAAAATTATATCCTTCGTTTCCAGTTCTAAAATCTCCATAGAAGGAGCTTCATATTGTTTTTTAGTTTTCATAATACAATCTCCTTCCTTATTTCACCTTTGTAATATCACTTACAAAATTATCTGCATCAACCATAATTTCTTCTGTGGGTGTATAGATTGGAGTATCAACGCCCTTAAGCTTTATAAAGCTTACTCCCGTAACCTCTGTGTTGTACAGCGAAGAATCTATATTTACCAAGTCTGTCATCCATTTATTGTTTTTCGATGCATCAAATCCTGCGAAGTTTTCTATCTTGTGAAGTTTTGTTATACCTTCTAATGTTGCATCTTCACCGAAAGCACCGGCTATACCATATGTACCGGCATATTCAATAGGACTTGCAGAAGTCATCCCACCAAGTGTTGTCACCAATCTTATAATACCTTTTTCTTCATCTTCCGCATTTTTATACACGCCGGAGGATACAGATATCAAAAGTTCAGGCTTGCTGATAAAGGTAACTTTATAGTTTTCTTCGTTAACTGCTTCTATGTAGGGAACATAAAATTCAGTATCAACAGAAGTAGTGAAGCAATCTGTATTCAAAAGAGTGGTTCCTTCTTCTGCAATCACAAAGCTGTTTGTGTCTTCTATGCCGCCATTAAGCTTTACTCTTCCGCTGAAGTTGCCGCTTACGGTAATGGTAGCTTTAGGATTAGCCATACTCCAGATTCCGTTGCCGGAGTCAATGATGGGATCGCCTGAAAGATTTATTACTCCGTTTGTGTTAGCTGCTATTGTCATTCCGGTTTCACTTTCTATCGTTCCTCCCGAAATACTAAAGGTACTGATTTCGCCGTACGTTCCATCATAGGCACCGATTCTTACAGCAGTTCCTGTTGAAGCTATTGTTCCGTCAGTCATAACCGCTAAGCACAAAGGTCCATCTGTCCATGCTTCTCTTGCACCAACTCTCAAAGCAACTGCATTTCCGCCGTCTATTACACCTCCACGTAATTCAAACTTTCCCTTTGTAACTCGCACAACTCCGTAATTTGCATTTCCTGTGGTACAGTTTCTTATCGTACCGTTTATAATCCGGGCCCATGCGCTCTGTCTACTACTTGCCTCATAGCCTTCTATCTGTATAACTCCGTGATACGTAGTTTTCACATATTCTATCAAGGCTCCATCGCCATTCATTATGAACTGCGCCTCATCACCTGCGCCGTTTGCAAGCTTAACCGCACCAAAATTAGAACCGTAAATAGGCTTATCTTCTGTTCCGCTTATTTCTGAATAGTTACCCATTTCAAGAGTTGATGCACCCTGAATGATAACATATCCGCTTGTAAATCCTGCATCGGCGTTGCTACCGTGTGTCAGTCTTACATTTTCAAGCTTTATCCTCGTATTGTTATTTATTACAATCGCATTATTAGCTGAAAAATCTGCAATTATATCGAATTTAGTGTCCTCTTCATCACCTGTAGAACCGTCAAGAATGATATTTCCGCCTGTTCCAATGGTCATTGCACCGGTTAATGTTATGTCGCTTAAAAGATTGATTTTTCCTTTGTTAGTACCTATATCTGTCAGCGCTTCTTCTAAAGTTGGATAAAAATCATCGCCTATTCTGCACTCGTAGGGAATCTTATCTAAGGATTTCCACGCCAAGAGTCCTTCTCCGTCTTCACCGGGAATTATTAAAATTTCGCTTTTACCCAAAGCTCCTCCAAGACCTGTAACAGTTCCCGAGTTTGTCATAGCTACACCCTCGGATGCTTTACCGAAAATGTTTTCTTCAAAGGCCTGATAAATAGCAATTTCTCCTGAAAAATCTGCACTCAAATTAAGTACATCTGCATCAGGAATATATAATGAGCAGGCTCCGTTTGTATCATTACTGTCCGTATTATTGACGATTTCAAAGTTTTCTCCGAGGTTTATTTCGCTACCAGCTTCACCTTTAATGCTATACTTTCCACTGTTTCCCAATCTTTCTTGGTGAACAATTTTTCCTCCGTTTAAGTTAAGAGTACTTCCGCTATGAGCTAAAATTACGTCCTGGTTGGACTGTGTTTTTATGATACCGCCATCAAAGTTAAAAGTAAAATATCCTTTTAAATCAATTACTGTTGAGCCTGATGCCTTAAAATTAACTTCCGCTCCTTCAAATATGTTAATAAAGTAGTTTCCGCTTTGAGTAGGTATGGTTGCAGAATCCGTTCTTATGTACAAAAGTTCGGCTTTTCCGTAAAAATTCACACTCGAAGGATATTTATTTGTGGTTGTAAGCATAGATAAACCATCGGGAAGGATTACTCCGTCAAGTAAGTCAAGGTTTCCTCCCGCCTTTACCTGCACCATCTGATTGCCATCGATTTTTATATCTTTGAGTGTCAGAGTCTGATTTCCTGCCTCTATAGAAAACACGCCACTTCCCGTATTCAGTGTATATGGCTCAATTTCCGCTGTATCAGCATTGCTGTCTGCACTTGTTAATGTGAATGATTTTGTTATCCAATAGCTTTGGCTTAAGTTGCAGTTTCCCTGAAGTTCAATAATTGTATACTCTCCATTAATAGCATCCATTGCAGTTTCTAAAGTATCAAATACTGCTTCCTCGTCATTTTTCGTATAGTATTCTCCGCTCTCATTTTTCAGCTTATACGTACCTTCTGCTGCCATTGCCGTTGCCGTAAAGAAAATGCTTAATACTATGACAAGGAAAAATATAAATTTAAGTTTCTTCATCTTAATCCTCCTTATTTAGTAATAGTAATTTCCTGCGTTTCTCCGTTCCATGCCACATTATAGCCCAGTTGCTCAGAAACAAAACGTACAGGAATAAACGTACGACTGTCTTTTATAATCGGCACCTCTCTCAAGGTGTAGCGAATTTTGCCTAAAGCTTCGGTAGTTACATAGACATCTCTGTAATCGACCATCAGCTTAATTTCATAATCTTTGTTTTTCACGGTAATTTCCTGAATTTCACCGTTCCACAAAATTTCTGCTCCCATAAGTTCAAGTAAACCTCTTAGCGGAATCAAGGTTGTTCCGTTAACAATAAACGGAGCTACGTCTATTGTTGTCGTTTCATTTTCTCCGTACTTTATATCATTGGAGCCGATTTTAAGAATATATTTTTCGTTTAATTCTCCGGATAAAGAATCAATCTGTCTCTGGAAGAATTCAACTTCTCCTCCCGACGGTCTTGCATCATGATAGTCTAAAATTTCAAATTCAAAATATCTTGCGTTCACAGGAGTATCAAATCCGAATTTTGTGGCAGCTATACCTTTACTTAATACTTCGTTTTCTTTTACCATTTCAAAATTTTCTCCGTCTACGCTTGCCCATATATTGACCTTAAGCCAACATCCGAAAAACTCTCTGTGATTAAAAGGAGTGTAGGCTATTTCTTTAATTTTTTTCACACCGCCCAAATCAAAACTTACAACAGGAATATCACCGCCACGATCAGGGATTCCTTGCCATACGGTTTTCATATTTCCGTCAGTCAAAGCACCAACCTTGTACGTTTCAAAGTCCGCTCCCGAATAACTTGCCGTTATTTCAGTATTAGGAACCTTAATAAGAGCATTTTCTTTTTCGTTTTCTGCAAATTTTTCATAAGATACAATATCAAAATCCTTGTTTTCACCCAAAACGTAAAGCTCTGCTAAAGTTCCGTAGTTAAAGGAAGCTACAACCTCTATCCGTATTCTTCTCGCTTTTATGTTGGAAGAAAAGAGTACATCCTTATCGCCCGTATCTCTGTTAAATTCAACATTTTCTCTGATAAGAATAAGTTCTCCGTTTTCCGATTCGGAAGCATAAAGATTAACTTTCGTAAATGTTCCCGTTATCGCATCCTGTCTCGGAATCATCTTAAGTCCTGAAATAGTTTCGGATTTCCCGAAATCTACATCAATTATGAAAGGTACGCTGTCTCTGCTTATAATAACACCGTTCTCGGCTTTATACGAAGAATGCCAGTAGCTTCCGGTCTTGCCGTCAATTATGTTTTTTATCATATCCTTCTGAACCTCCGAATTAACCGAAAGCTTCCAGGAAGATCTTTCTATATATCCGTCCGTACTTGACGTGTTTCCGGAAGCGGGTGTTTCACTCTCCTCTTCCTTAACTTCTCCTGCTTTTTTTAAGAATTCGATTTCTGCCGCTGTGCCATAGCCGCCGATACCCTTTTTAATTTCAATTTTTACAGCTTTAAGCTCCTTTGAATCCCAGGCTGCTTTTTGCTCTTTATTTTCCGAAGCATTTGTAGAAAAGTTAAACGTTCCTTCGTAAAGCTTTGTAAACGCCCTTCCGTCAACAGAACCGTGAATTGCATATTCCTGTACTGTTCCCGAAGATGTATCGCTTCTGGGAGTGTAGCACCAACCGGAAATTTCAATGGCTTCAGGAAATTCAACCGTAATGAAAAACGGTGCCTGGTCTTTTCCTGTTATGGTAGAGCCTTCATTAGTGTAATTTGAATGCCAGAAGGTTTTATAATCTCTGTCAAAGGCATTTTTTGCAGGTAATCTTTCGCTTGTTGCAGAAATCTTCCATGTTTTTTCGGTATAGATTTTCTCATAATTATCAAAAGACACCGTATTTTCAGTGGAAGCAGTTATGTTTTCTTTAGGTACATCTTTCCCACTTTCAATAATGCTTCCGTCAAGTGCTTTGGTATCAAGACTTCCGTCTTTAGCTAACCACTTAACCTCAGCTATGGACCAGTCGCTACCTGTCAATTCAACAGGGCTTATTCTTATTGCCTGTGCCTTTACATTGTACCTCTGTCCGCCT
>JAZRHF010000109.1:0-9295 GCA_045644565.1 Clostridia bacterium
TCTGCGGATGCTTTTTTCAAAACATATGGGTTTATCCCCTGCCTCATATCTTAAACAACTTCGCTTTGAAAGGGCGAAAAAGCTTTTGGAAACAGGGTATTACACGGTTAAAATCGTTTCAGAAATGTCAGGGTATGAAAACGAAAAAAACTTTTCAACCGCATTTAAAAAATTCACGGGCAAATGTCCGTCGGAATATAAAAAATGAGTTGCAGTTTTGCAACTCATTTTTATTTTAACAATGTTATACACCCAATATGTAAAACCCTATCTTTCTTTTTACGGCTTCATTGAGCCAAGGAATGAGAATACTGTATTTTTCTTCAAGTAAAGTTTCAGCCTTTCTCAAAAATTCAACGGTTTTATCGGCATCATAATAATTAACTCCGCAATAGTCAAACCCGGTATCTCCGTTTGGGAGTAATGCACAATCCAATATGCTTTTATAATACTTTTCAAGAAACTCATCAAAATCATCAGCTTTCATCAAAAGCGAATCTTCTGCCCAATGTTCGACGATTGCCCAATCTGTTTTCCCGTCACATACCGGTTTTTCGTATTTACAGTAGTGAAATTCAAAATAATAAGTTCCTTTATGATTATCCGCTGTTATAAACATATTCTTCACCTTTAATATAAGGATATTTCTTTAAGTATTGTTTTGCATTTTTTCCATTCGGGGCAAACCTTTGAAAGCTCTGAATAAAATTTGTCCGAGTGATTTTGCACCAAAAGATGAGTAAATTCGTGATGTATTACATATTCTACACACGAAGGCTTTGCATACATAAGATTTGTGTTAAAGGTTAAAATCAATCGGGATGCCCGACAGTTTCCCCACATGGAGGTCATTTTCCGAAACTTTATCAAAGGAAAGGAAAAACCCATTTTTTCATAGTAGGGATAAAATTCCCTGCATTTTTTTATTATAAAGTCCTTTAAGCTATTTTCGGTAAAATAAGCTGTCTTTTCCAATGGTTCTTTTTTCATTTTTTCAATTGCCTTTAAAATAAAATCCGCCTTTGATAAAAGAAATTTTTCTATATAATCCTCGCTTACCCATCTTCCGGCAGAAACATAAATGCCGTCGGGCTTTATTCTTAAGTTTATATTTTTTACGTTTTTTCTCGTAAGCTCATATTTTATTTCTATGCCGTTTAAGGAAATCTTCTTTATCAATTTCATCACCGACCCTTAAAGGTATTTTAGCACCAAATTGCAAAAAGGTCAATATCAAGAGATTCTTCGGGCATAGCCCTCAGAATGACATATGCTGACATAGCGCTCCCTGTCATTCTGAGCACCCTGCTCCTCCTGTCATTCTGACGACGGAGTTTTCCCACGAAAACTCCTATGGAAGAATCTCTCGATGGGTGCTTTTATTTTTCCCTCCACAGCACTACACAATAGCGACTTGCGCAAAATGCTTTTCGCATTTTGATATTATCGTGTTTCACTCGCTAAAATGCTATTCGCATTTTTTCACGCTCCCAAACCTTGCTTCGTAAAAGCTTTGTTGCTTTTACTCCGCTCGTCTGGCAAACACGGTGCTTAAAGGAGGGAATATCCTCATAAAATGTTCCGCAAGGAACTTTTATGAGGAATAAAAGTACCCTCGATGGGTGCTTTTATTTTCCCTCCAAAGCACTGCCCAATAGCCTTTCACGTTTAAAAAATTAAACACCATGTTCTGGCAAACACGGTGCTTAAAGGAGGGAAATAAAAATATGTATTAACTTGCTATGGTTATATTATAGCACTGTCAATATAAGATTTCAATACCTTTATCGGCAGAAATGCACGAACTTTTCAAATTATTTTTGTGCAACATTCACAATTAAATGAGTTTTTCGGACAAAGCGATGATTTTTTCCTTTGCCGCATCAAATTCTTCCGCAGTATAAAAATCTTCTGCATTCCAGCATCTGTCGGAAGTCATCGGAAGATTTAATATAACTCTGTCACGCTCTTCTTCTATCTTACACTCCCATTGACAGAGCATACCGCCGAGCACTTTTTCACGGGGGGTAAGCTCAAGACCACCGTAAGCCTTTGAAGCATTCCAATGATGCTGAACCTGATGCACTCTCCAGTTTTTACTTATTACCGACCATTTACAGATAGTTTTTATCGGTTCTTTTCTTAAAGGTACTATATACATGGGCGACCAGGATGCATTTATCACATTAAAGCCCGATTCAATAAGCTCGGGACCGGACTGATAAATATTTTCCCAGGAGATTACAATACAATCACGGGAGATGTTTTCCGTTCCTTCATAGGGGAAGCCTTCCCACACTATGGGAGTTTTTCCGAGAGAAAGACAAATATCAATTATCTTCTTCACAAAATGGGAATAGGTTGCCTTTGTGCCGGCAAGTCCCTGACGCTTCATATAGTCACGGCAAAGAGCACAATGATTCCAGTTTTCGTGCTTTGCTTCGTCGCAGCCCACATGAATATACTTTGAATATTTGAAAACATCCGCAATTTCCGAAAGCATTTTTCTGATGTTTTCAAAAATTCCCGGTTTGCCTATGCACATAATGTTGTCAACTCTGCCCACTTTTCCTGCTTCAACGGAATTTTCCACGGTGGAATCTTCAATTTCTTCATCATACACATTACCAAACTCATCGGGGCAATTTTTTATAAGCTCTTTCGAATGGCCTATCCCCTCAAATTCGGGAACAAGCTCTACCCCTGCCTCGTTTGCATATTCAACAAGGTATGCTATTTCGCTTCTTTTATAGCATCTTCCCTTTGTTGCCGCCCCGGGGAAGCACTCTAAAGGAAGTGTCCATGACTGATCATCGGAAAAATGAAGCTGAAGATATTTTATCTTATTTAAGTAGCACAAATCAACATAGGATAAGAGAATGTCAAAGTCGTGCCACTCTCTTGCAAGGTCTGTCATAAATGCACGGAAATCCTTTTCAGGCGCATCCTTTATTTCGGTATCGCAAAGCATAAAGCCCTCTTCCGCCTTTTCCATAAGCTGAAGCATTGTGGAAAGACCGTATGCTGCACCTTCTATGTCCGATGCGAAAACCGTTGCCCCTTCTATTTTATATTCTTCCTTTGAAAGGGATTCATCAAAAACAACTTTTATGCCATCTTCGCCCTCGGTAAGACGTACATCATAAAGCTTTAACACCATACGGAAAAATGCCTTTTTACAAAAAATAAGTCTTTCGTCCGATGTAAATTCGGGGGCAATTTTAATTACACCCTTTTCTCTAAAACTTTCCGCCTTCGGAATAATATTCATAAAAGTCCCTCCAATCAATGTATAAAGTAATTGTATAACACATAAAGGAAAATGTCAACGAAAAAAGAGATTCTTCGCTTCGCTCAGAATGACAGGAAGAGCTATATCAGCATATGTCATTCCGACGAAGGAGTTTTCTTTTGAAAACTCCTATGGAAGAATCTCTCGATGGGTACTTTTATTTTTCCCTCCACAACACTGCCCAATAGCCTTTCACGTTTAAAAAATTAAACACCATGTTCTGGCAAACACGGTGCTTAAAGGAGGGAAATAAAAATATGTATTAACTTGCTATGGTTATATTATAGCACTGTCAATATAAGATTTCAATACCCTTATTAGTAGAAATGCACGAACTTTTTAAATCATTTTTGTGCAACATCCACAATCAAATGAGTTTTTCGGACATTTCCATAACTTTTGCTTTTGCAGCGTGGAACTCTTCATCGGTGTAGAAGCCTTCTACATTCCAGGTTCTGTCTGCAGTCATAGGAAGATTCAACAATACTCTGGGACGCTCCTCTTCAAGACAGCATTCCCACTGGCAAAGCATACCGCCGAGAACTCTGTCCGTAGGCTCAACAATGATGGGATCAGGGTATGCCGCAGACATAGCCATAAAGTGCTGCCACTTATATACATTCCAGTCGCCGTCTGTTACGGACCACTGAACGCTCTTATGATGAGGCGGAACAATATACATAGGCTTCCAAGCCGCATTTATAATCTTAAAGCCGGACTCAAGAAGCTCGGGAGCAAGCTGATAGTGGCTCTCCCATGCAACAACGATACAGTCACGGGAGATGTTTTCGGTTCCTTCATAGGGGAAACCTTCCCATACGATGGGAGTTTTTCCGAGGGAGATACACATATCAACGATTTTTTCAACAAAGTGAGAATAAAGCTTCTTTGTAGTGTCGATTCTCTGACGCTCCATATACGCCTTACAGTCAGCGCAATGCGCCCAGTTTTCGTGCTTTGCCTCATCGCATCCGATGTGGATATACTTTGAATATTTGAAGGTTTTTGCAATATCGGCAAGCATCTTCTGAATGTTTTCGAAAATGCCGGGTTTACCGATACACATAATGTTGTCAACCTTACCCATATTGGGGCCGGTTACTGCCTGAACCTCTTCGGTTTCTTCCTCATAGGTGTTTCCGAAAAGCTCGGGATATGCGGCTATAAGCTGCTTGGAGTGACCGATTCCCTCAAATTCGGGAATAAGCTCTACCCCTGCTTCCTCGGCATACTCAACAAGATACTTGATTTCTTCCTTGGTGTAGCGTGTTTCAGCTTTTCCGAGACGGGGAAATTCATCCATAGGATAGGTCCAGATGGGATCGTCCGTAAAATGAAGCTGAAGATACTTGATTTTATTTAAGTAGCAAAGGTCAACATAGCCGATTAATGCTTCAAAGTCGTGCCACTGACGGGCAAGGTCTGTCATAAATGCACGGAAATCCTTATCAGGCTTCTGACGGATTTTTGTATTGCGGAGTGTAAAGCCTTCTTCGGACTTTTCCATAAGCTGAAGCATTGTGGCAAGACCGTTTGATGCACCTTCTTTATCGGATGCGAAAACTTTTGCCCCGTCGATTTTATATTCGTCCTTTGCAAGAGTTTCATCATAGCAAAGCTCAAATCCGCCCTCTCCGTCTTTAATATGTACGCCGTAAATTTTAAATACAATACGGGAGAAAGCTTTCTTACAGCAAAGAAGCTTTTCGTCTGCCATAAATGTTGCATTGATATTAAGTGTGCCGTTTTCAGAAAAATCTTTTGCCTTAGGTATAATATTCATAAAAAATCCCTCCAATTAATTATTTTCTAAAAGATTTTTAAAGTCAAGATAAATTCCTGCTGTCCAGCCAAGCATTTCGGGCATTTCATATTCGTCCTTTACGTTGGTTGAACCTTCAAGTACGTTGTATTTTTCCCAGAGCGTACCTGTTTTTTCAAAAATTCCTTCTATTGCCTTTGTATATTTTTCCGCTATGCGAAGAGCTTCAGTCTTATAGCCATAGCGCAAAAGTCCATATGCCACGATATAGTGCATGGGTGCCCATCCGTTGGGCCAATCCCACTGATAGGTGGTGTTTCTCTCACCGTTTTCGCAAACGGCAACACCGTGCTCACATTCGATTAAGGGAAGCTTTTTAACAGTTGATGCCGCCGCTTCCTCGCTAACCGCACCTGCCCAAAGAGGATAAAAAGATGCTGCAGAAAAAATTTCGGAATGCTTTTTTGTTATGTAGTTATAGTCCCTGTAAACATCTCCGTCAAAGAGAAGTTCTTCCATCAAAGCCTTTCTCTTTTCCGCTCTTTCTTCCCAAAGAGCTTCTTCCCCGTTTTTAATTTCCTTTGCAAAGAACGCCATATTACACTCAAATCCGTAAAGAATGGCATTTAAGTCAACATGATTGAAACTTTTCTGATTAAGCTCACATCTGGGATTAAAGTCCCATCCGCTTTCTGCATCGCACATTTCGTTTTCCACGATTTCTCTGTCGGTCATTCCCGTAAAGTCAAGGCCTTTAAGTCTGCCCTTTATCATACTTGCAAAACCGGGAATATTTTCTTCCGTTGCATCAAAACCATAGCGGTTAAGACCCGATTCCGTCATTCTTTCTTCCATCCAGAACTTATATTCTTTTTTAAGCACACTATATGCAGAAGAAAGCCAAACGGGATCTTTATAAAATTTATATAAATCCTTAATTGTTTCCGATAAAAGAGGCGGTTGGCTTCTTCCGAATAGCCCCCTGTGGCTGCCGTTTGGCATATAGCCCAGAGTTTCTATCATATAAAGCATATTGTCCGCGTTGTTTTTAACCATCCATTCTTTTCCCGAAAGGTAAATTCCCTTTGCGGCAAAATATGTATCCCAGTAGTACATTTCCTGAAATGCACCCTTTATTGAAGGCACAAAATAGGGATACGGAAGTCCCAATAGTCTGTCATTACCCTGTCTTTCAAGCCTTACCGTGTCTTCCCAGTGGCATTTTATATATTCTGTTAAACTCACCGATTTCTCCCCTTTTTCATCTTTTCTCTAATCATACCACTTAGCTTTATTTTTTTCAATAAAAAAGAGAAAATAAAATGCATATTTTTTCCGTTAAATAAAAAATTTTCTTTCTTTTTAAAATATTATTCAATAAGTTGTCCTTTTTACTTGACATTTAGTGAAAAAAAGTATAGAATTACTATAATACGGGGAATATTTGTTTTTTATTATGATGCACTTAAAAAGCCGATGCCCCGTTTCATATAAAGGAGGTCGAAAGACAAATGGACATTCTCATTGGCCTCGGTATCGGATTAGTCGTTGCAGTAATCGTCGGTTTCATCATGTTCAAAGCCGGTATTACATACAATCGCAAAATTTCCGAAGCTGAGATTGGAAGCGCCGAAGACGAAGCTAAAAGAATTGTTGATGAAGCTACAAAAACAGCTGAAAACAAGAAAAAAGAAGCTTTGCTTGAGGCAAAAGAAGAAATCCACAGAAACAGGGCAGAACTTGACAAGGAAGTAAAAGAAAGAAGAAGTGAACTTTCAAAACAGGAAAACCGTCTTCACCAGAAGGAAGCAAACCTTGATAAGAAGACAGAAACCTTAGAGCAGAAGGAAGAAGCTTTGGCAGTTAAGTCCAAAGAACTTGATGCAGAGAAAGAAAAGCTTATCGTTCTTCAGAACGAGGAAAGAGCAAAGCTTGAACAGATTTCAGGCCTTTCCGCTGAAGAAGCAAAAGAATATCTTCTTAAGAATCTTGAAAGTGAAGTTCGCCATGAAGCGGCTATCATGGTTAAGGAAATCGAGCAGGAAGCAAAGGAAAATGCTGAAATTAAGGCTCGTGAAATCATAGGATATGCACTTCAGAAATGTGCAGCAGATCATGTTGCAGAAACTACGGTCAGCGTAGTAGCACTTCCCAACGACGAAATGAAGGGAAGAATTATCGGTAGAGAGGGTAGAAACATAAGAACTCTCGAAACTATGACAGGTATCGATCTTATCATCGACGATACACCTGAGGCAGTAATCCTTTCGGGCTTTGATCCCGTAAGACGTGAAATCGCAAAAATCACTCTTGAAAAACTCATTGTTGACGGTAGAATTCATCCTGCAAGAATTGAAGAAACCGTTGAGCGTGCGAAGAAAGAAATTGAACGCACCATTAAGCAGGAAGGTGAGCAGGCAACCTTCGATACAAATGTTCAGGGACTTCATCCTGAAATCGTTAAATTACTCGGTAAGCTCCATTACAGAACAAGCTACGGACAGAACGTGCTTATGCATTCCACCGAGGTTTCCTACCTTTCCGGACTTATGGCGGCAGAACTTGGCGCCGATGTCACTCTCGCAAAGAGAGCAGGTTTACTTCACGACCTGGGTAAAGCAGTTGACCACGAAATTGAGGGCTCTCACGTTGCTATCGGCGTAGATATCGCCAAGAAGTACGGTGAAAGCTTTGATGTATGCCACGCAATTGAAGCGCATCACGGTGATGTACAGCCGCAGACACTTATTGCCTGCATCGTACAGGCCGCAGACGCTGTTTCCGCGGCAAGACCCGGCGCAAGAAAAGAGAACATTGAAAACTACATCAAGCGTCTTCAGAAGCTTGAAGAAATCGCAAACTCCTTTGAAGGAGTTGACAAGTCCTTTGCTATTCAGGCAGGCCGTGAAATCAGAATCATGGTTAAGCCCGAAATCGTTTCCGACGAAGGAATGGTACTTGTTGCAAGAGATATCGTAAAGCGTATTGAATCAGAGCTTGAATATCCCGGTCAGATCAAAGTTAATCTCATAAGAGAGACCAGAGAATCCGGCATAGCAAAATAATTAACCAAGGTTTATTAAAAAAGAGAGGCGTCGAGCCTCTCTTTTTTAATTATAGTCATTCCGAACCTTTGGGATTTTGAAACAAAATCCCGAGGTGAAGAATCTCTACAGAAAGCTTAAGATTCTTCGTCCGTTGTCCTCAGAATGACAATTCACTTCAAATAGTTTCCCTTCTTTTTCTTGACTAAAATCAGTGGTTGCCGTATAATATAACTATCAAACTGAAAGGACATATTTATGAACATTCTTTTTATAGGTGATATTGTGGGACGAAGCGGAAGAGAAGCGGTTTTCACCCACATTGACAAAATAAAATATGAATATGACATTGACTTCACCATTGCCAACGGCGAAAATTCCTCGGGCGGTCTTGGTATGAGCACCCGTGTTTATGAAGAGCTTTCGGGCGCAGGAATTGACTGTTTTACCATGGGAAATCACACCTTCAGCAAGCCCGATGTAAAAAACCTTGTAAAATCCGGCGAAAATATCGTTATCCCCTCAAATTATGACGACAGGGAATTTTCAGACACACATACAATTTTCCGCACAAAGTCAGGTGAAAAAATCGCCGTTATAAATCTGCTCGGAAGTGTATATATGGATATTCCCGTTAAACACCCCTTCCATACGGCAGACAGTATAATTGAAAAAATAAAAGATACTGCAAAGTTTATTATTGTAGATTTTCACGCCGAAGCGACCAGCGAAAAAATTGCACTCGGCTATCACCTTGACGGAAGAGTGAGTGCCGTACTCGGTACACACACCCACGTTCAGACCTCGGATGCAGAAGTTCTTCCGAAGGGCACTGCCTACATCACCGATGTGGGTATGACAGGGCCTAAAGGAAGCGTTTTAGGTCTCCGCAAGGAAATTGCCCTCCAAAGGTTTTTAACCGGCGAGAAGGTGCGTTATGAGGTTTCTAAAGAGCCGTCAATCTTCCGTGCGGTGGTAATTAAGCTGAATGACGAAACCGGCTTGGCAGAAGAGATTAAGACAATTTGTCTGTGAAACAAAAAACAGTACCGAAGATGAACTGCCCCAGTTTGTGCAGACAGCACAAAAAGAACCCCCTATGGCAGAATATTAAATTTTAAGCAACATACTGACTTCGTTTTTCGAGCGGAGTCAGTTTTGTTTTAAGTTGGATGCGTTGGTTGTTGTAAAAGTAAA
>JAZRHF010000110.1:0-4534 GCA_045644565.1 Clostridia bacterium
TGATAAAAATACTGTGCAGATTTCTGCACAGTATTTTTTTGTGCTTGATTTTCCGGAGCAAGTGTGGTAAAATATCAGAAGAAAGGGAGTGGCTGCTATGAAAAAACCTTATATAAAGGGCGAATGGAGAGTTTTATTCAAGCCCGAAGTACACGGAAATTATGTAAACGACCATTCTGTAGTAAAAGGAAGCGACGGGCTGTGGCATATATACGGGATAACAAGCTTTGAAGGAACTCCCGGCGCAGAACGTTATTTTGCCCACGGGAAAGGTGAAAGTCTTGAAGGTGAACTTCGTGAGGTAGGACGTTCAATTGACCGAGGAACAGTTGCCTGGGCGCCTTCCGTAATTGAAAAGGACGGGAATTATTATATGTTTTACGGGCCTTCGCCCACATCTCTGGCAGTTTCTTTTGATATGACGGAGTGGTTTGGTACAAAGGTCAATCTTAATAATGAACCTTTAATGGGAGCGCACCGCGACCATTTTGTAATTAAGATATCGGAAAACGAATATCTTATGTATGTTGTCGGAATTAAGGATAAAAAAGGTGCGGTAAGCTGCTTTTTATCGGAAGACCTTATTAACTGGGAATTTACGGGATTTGCATTGACATCGGGAGATGATGCACCCCTTAAACCTGCCTGGGGAGCTTTTGAATCTCCTTTTGTACTTAAAAAAGACGGATTATACTATCTTTTTATCACATACACCGATTGCTCTGATGCTACATACTCGGATACATTGGTTTTCACATCGGAAAATCCTCGCTTTTTCGGGGAGTATAACGGGGGAAATGGCGGCACTTTACCGATTACGAAGCTTTTCGCCCACGCTCCTGAAATTTTAGAGGAAAACGGAAAGTATTATATAACAACATGCGGATGGAACAAAAAGCCCATACCAAACAAAGGGGCTGTATCAATAGCAGAGCTTGATTGGATTTGATATAATAAAAAAGTCGCCGTTCGGCGACTTTTTTATTTGAACATCGTCATTAAAAGGTCCGAGCAACCTGTTATTATTATTGCGATAAGACCAACTAAAATTCCCGTAATCTGGGTTTTATTAAGCTTTTCGGAAAAGAAAAGCTTTCCTGTTACGGTTGATAAAATAACCATCGCACCGTTTGAAACGGGGAAAAAGACAGCGCTCGGAATAACTGCAGACAGAGATAAGTTAAGCCTTATGTATACACAGCTTACAATTCCACAGAGGATGATATAGATAATGGCGCTTTTTCTGATTTTAGGAAGTGGCTTTTTTGAAAAAGCATTAACTGCTAAACCAAAAATAAAAAACAAAACTGCAGAAACAACCGATGCTGTAAGCAACATTCCGTTGTATTCTCCTGCGGCATCGGATTTTGCGAACACCTTGTAAATTATACCAACCGCACCGCCTGCAAGGAAGAAAAAGAGGGAATATATAAACCATTTTCCCGTAAGCTTTTCTCCGCTCTTTTTGGGATTAACACAAAGAATGAGAGAAAAAAGGAGCAAAATCTGTCCTGCAATCTGGAAAATGCTGATGTTTTCGGGAACGTAAAACACTCCGAACCAGGTGGCAATTATAAATGCACAGCTTCCTATTAAAGTGGAAAGTGAAACGGGGCCTTCTGCCATTGACTGCATTTTGAAAAACAGGAAGGTACATAAAATAACGCCGTAAATAACGCCGAAAATAAGGGCGGTGGGGGTTATTGTGTTTCCGCCTTCTGCTAAAAACCAGATGGATAAAATCAAAGTCCATATTATGCTTATTCCGCCGTTGAAAAAGAATAAATCGCCGGTAGTTTTTATATCCTTGTTTCCGAATTTATGTAAAAGACAGGCATTTACAACGGAAAAGCAAATGGAAAGTGCCATCAAAGGATAAGCTAATTGTAGTGTCATATTAAATCTCCTTATTGAATTTGTCTTTTCGGTATTTGCCCGGAGTTATGCCGTAGTGAAGGGAAAATACCTTGGTGAAATGGGATGTATCGTAAAAGCCCG
Organism: Clostridia bacterium; assembly: GCA_045644565.1. GTDB lineage: Bacteria > Bacillota > Clostridia > CAKSNL01 > HGM11501 > HGM11501. The sequence continues at coordinate 1,999 of JAZRHF010000110.1, forward strand.
CTGATAAGGCAATATCGTGAAGAGTCATAGAGTCGTGCTCCATCATGGCAACGGCACGCTCCAACCGATAATTTGTAAGATATTTTGTGGGGGTAATTTTTGTGTTTTTAAGAAACAACCTGTAAAGGTAGGTTCTGTCTATTCCGACAAAAGAAGCAATGTCTCCGATTGTTATATTGTAGGGATAATTATCTTCGATATAGGAAATTGCCTTTTGAACATAGTGCTCGGGAAGATAACTGTCGCCCTTTTTCTCGGTATTAGCTTTAATCAATCGGCTCATAACCAAAAGGAAGTAGCCTGTTACATCATAGCCTTTTGCACCTTGAGCTTCACTGCATTTAAGCATGGAATTAAGGTCTGATATCATGTCTTCCGATAAATCAAAGGAAAATGTGACTTTGGTATCATTAAGCCCTGCATAGTGGACTATGGCGGCATCGTCAGGGCCTGCAAATGTGGCATATATATAACGCCAAGGCTCTTTATCGTCGGCCTTATAAGATGCGGGGGCATCGGGGGTAATCATAAAACCCTCTCCGGCAGAAAGGGAATATTCCTTGCCGTTTACATAGTAAACTCCTTTACCTTCCAAAATAAAGTGAGCGGAATAATGTCCGTATATTCTTGGAGGAGTGGGATGACCGGGGTCGCATATGGTAAGACCACATTCCGTAACAGCTAAACTCTGGTTTGGCAGACGGAAAAAGCGATGTCGTTTTCCTGAATAGCTCATATAAAACCTCCTTTGCTCTTTTGTACAATTAAGATAATACCATTATATTGGTAATTTGGCAATGGTAAAAAATAAAAAAGCAACAAATTTACAAAAAAATAATCACATATATACATGACAAGCGTGAAAAAATGTGATATTATCAAATTACAATAAAACGAAAGGATTGGTTTTATGAAACAGAAATTAAGAATAGCCTTTGTTGGTTGCGGTCAGTTTTGCAGAAACTTTGTGCCTCTTTTCAAGGCTCATCCTGCGGTAGAATTTATTGCAGTATGCGATAAGTTCCCGGAGCGTGCAAAGGATTTTAAGGAAAGATACGGCGCTGATATGATATTCGACACCTTTGATGACGTTATTGCATCGAACGAAATCAATGCGGTTGCTATCTTTACTCAGAGAGATTTGCACGGCGTAATGGCGATAGCGGCATTAAAGGCAGGAAAACACGTTTATTCCGCTGTTCCTATGGCACTTAAGGTTGAGGAAATTCAGGAAATCGTACGTCTTGTAAAAGAAACAGGTCTTACATATATGATGGGTGAAACAGGCATTTACCGTCCTGCATCCATTTTCTGCCGTAAGAAGTATGCGACAGGTGAAATGGGCGATATGGTATATGCAGAGGCTCAGTACAACCACGATATGAAGAGACTTTATGATGTATTCAAATATACCGAAGGTGACAAGTGGAAGATGATGGCAGGACTTCCTCCCATGCTTTATCCCACACATTCAACCTCAATGGTGCTTTCTGCTGCAAAGGCTCACGCACTTAAAGTTGCGGCATTCGGATATGAGGATAAGATGGATAAAGATATTTTCGGCGAGAAAATGAACTATTGGGACAACCCCTTCTCAAATACCGCAATGCTTCTTAAATTAAGCAACGATGCTGTTATAAGAATCAGCGAAAACCGCCGTTTTGCTTGGCATTTCCCTGAAACCTATATAACAAGCTTTAACTGTACAAAGGCATCTTATGAATGCTCTTTAGTACAACATTCATACCTCACAATGAATGAAAAGGGACACGTTGAATATGAAGATGTGAGCGACTTACTTAATCCCATGGAACTTACACCTCATAAAAATGATCCCGATTTCTTAAAGAAGGTTGTAAACGGAACCTGGTGTAATACAGAAGCACCTATCCAGGCAATTACAAGACTTCCCAAGGAGTTTGACGGTCTTGGAACAGGACATGCCGGAACACACAAGTTTATGGTTGACGATTTCTGCCAGGCTTATATGTCAGGGAAGCTTTCACCCACAAATGCATGGCAGGCGGCACGATATAACCTTCCCGGTCTTACCGCTCATAAGAGCGCGATGGAAGGCGGCATAACACTTGACGTACCCGATTGCGGAGATACACCTGAAGGAATGGAAGTTCTTTCTGCAGACAGAATAGTAAACGAGGTGGATTACAGATAATGGGAGCATTACCACAACTTTTTATGAGACAACCTGATATAACAAATCTTCCTCCTTTTGCGCTTCCCGAAGGATTTTCCCTTCACAACCACGTGGAAGGCGAGGATAAAAACTGGGAGGATTTGATTGAAAAGGCATTTGGCAATCGTTTTTCATTCAACGATTTTATAGTAAACGGGGGAGGGTATAAACCCGAATACGTTTTATACATCGCAAAAGATGGCGTTGATATTGCAACTGCAACCGCCGTTGAAAAGGATATTTTCCCCGGAGAAGGCTGGTTCCGTATGATAGGAACAGCGCCCGAGGCAAGAGGACTTGGAGCAGGCAGACTTGTTTGCCTGGCAGCCCTTCATTCACTTG